>CAMWWJ010000065.1 GCA_947177925.1 uncultured Lachnospiraceae bacterium | reverse complement strand
TGTTGCACTATCCTTGGAGTCGCCTCCACCGGACGTTATCCGGCATCCTGCCCTGTGAAGCCCGGACTTTCCTCACCTGCCAAAAGGCAGCTGCGACCATTTGTCCTACTTACATTTCTATCATGGAAATCTTATTCTTTCACTTATGACTCTTTCTTATACATTGAAACAGCTTCCGCCTACGAACTCTCTCACAATGGAATTGTTCGGAAGGTTTTCGCTGCTGACACCTAAGAAGTAATCCAGAAATTTTAAAAGCCTCTTTGCCTCATAATATTCCGGTTCCTCCTTTGATATCTCAAATAGAAGCGGCTCTGCAAACTGCTTTAATACTGCCAACTCATAAATCAACGCAGAATTAAAAAATGCATCCGCACTTTCCTGGAAAGGAAAGATATTTTCCTCTTCGCCTCTTCTTACGGAGCTCCACATCTGAATGGTTCTCTTGGCGGCAGTTCCTCTTGTCCTTGCATCTCTTACCATACGCCTTATCAATCTACCGTCTGTAGTCGGAATGCGGTTATGGTCATCAATATTCAGACTGGTGAGAGCGCTTATATAAATTTTATATTTACTGCTGTTTGGCAGTGAATGGGACATTTTATCATTTAAACTGTGAATCCCCTCAATAACCAGAATATCATCTTCTCCCAGCCTTTTCTTATTCCCTCTGTACTCTCTTTTGCCTATTTTAAAATTAAAGGTGGGAAGCTCTACTTCCTTTCCAGCCAGCAAATCACACATATCTTTATTGAACTGTTCCAAATCAATGGCTTCCAGACACTCAAAATTGTATTCTCCATTTTCATCCTTCGGCGTCTTATCCCGGTCCACAAAATAGTCATCTACTGCAATGGGATGGGGCGTCAGCCCGTAAGTGCGAAGCTGTATGGAAAGCCTGTGGGAAAAGGTTGTTTTTCCACTGGAGGAAGGCCCGGCAATCATAACGAATTTTACACCGCCTCTTGAGGCAATTTCCTCGGCAATTTCCCCAATCCTTCTTTCCTGTAAGGCCTCCTGAACAAGAATGACTTCACTTATGTTTCCGGCGCAGATCTGATCATTCAAATCGCCTACCGTATCAATTCCAAGCTTCCTTCCCCAGTCACTGGCCTGCCTTAATGTTTCAAACAACTTCTGTCTTGGTTTAAATTCTTCTATCAGCTTTGGCTCATGTCGTTCCGGCAGATTCAATATAAGGCCGCTTTCATAATAGGAAACCTTAAAATATTTCACATACCCCGTACTGGGCAGCATATGTCCGTAAAAATAATCAAAATAACCATCCAGCTCATACACATTTACGGTAGAACTTCTCCGATACCGGAATAACTCTTCCTTATCCACCATGCCCTTTTCCTTAAAAAGCCCAACTGCATAGTCAATGGGATAGGTTTCCTTTTTAATCGGTAAATCAGCCTTCACCAGCTCCTTCATTCTTTCATTGATCTGTTCCGCCAGTTTAGGAGAAAATTCTACTTCTCCGCTGCTGCAGTAATAGCCTTTTCCTATGGCAAACTCCACTTTAATTTTGGCCGCTTCTTCAGCTCCCAATATGTCGTATACTGCCTTTAGCAATAGAAAAGTTGCTGTTCGTACGTAAGTTTTATGCCCCGCCGACTCATGTAAAGTAATAAAACTGATTGCACAGGATTTTTCCAGAGTTTTCTGAAGCTCTGTCATTTTTCCATTTACATAGACAAGTGCAATTAAATCCTGATATTCACCCTGATATTCATTTGCTATGGTCTCATAGGATGTTCCTATGGGATATTCCTTTTCTTTTCCTCCGATTGTTACCTTTACCATATTTTTCCTCTTCCCAGCTGTTATATAATCACAAAAGGCGCCGTCTGCCTTGAGGTAATCACCTCTATATCCCTACATTCTCTGCCCAGATATTCCTCCATGTAAGGTACAAATATGTGTTCCAGCCCAAAATGACCTGCATCAATAATAAAAAGTCCTTGTGCTGCTGCATCGATACCTTCGTGGTGATCGATATCTCCCGTAATCAGAACATCTGCACCTGCGTTTATGGCTGTCTTTATCATAGACTTACCGGAGCCCGGCATAATCGCTGCGGTTTCTATATCTCCTTCCAGCTCTCCAAATACCTTTAACCTGTCTATTCCGAATTTCTTTTTTATAAGCTCCGCACATTCCCGTAAGGTCATTACCTTAGGCAGCTTCCCGATTCTTCCAAAGCCTTCCTTGGAAATATCGTCTTCAAAAGTAGTTTCCAAAACCCTTCTGTTTTTCAGCCCGATTTCGTCAGCAGCCGCATCCGCCATTCCCATTACATCAAAATTAGTATGCATGGCATAATAGCATATATCATTCTGTATTAATTTTATGAGGCGGTGTCCTATAAAATGCTCACCTGTTATACTTTTCACAGGCTTAAAAATCATGGGATGGTGTGTCAGAAGCATGTCCGCTCCCGCTTTCACAGCATCCTCCACCACTTCATCCGTTGCATCAAGGGCTATATAAATCCGCTTTATCTCCTTGTCCCGCCTTCCTGCCTGCAGCCCCACATTATCCCACTCACTGGCATACATAAGGGGCGAAAGCTCTTCCAGCTTTTCCATAACTGCTTCGCACCGCATAAAATACCTCCTTAAAACCCACTGATACATTCCATAATGCACTGAAGCTTCTCTAAAAGCTCTTTTTTCCTCTCCTGTCTTCCTGACAGGTTTCCTTCCTTCTTTTCCAATGTAAGCCTCTCTATGGTCTGGCTGACGGTTTCCTTTTCCTTCTGCAGATATTGTAAAAGTACCGGATGTTTTTCCTTTAACAAAAGAGGACCATACAGCTCTTCCTCCTTTGTATAAGTCATACAATCCGCATTCTCCATTTTTTCCGCCCGCATCATTGGATAATACTTTCCTTCTTCAAAAACCATGTTTTCCTTTACTATGAAAAAATGCTGCTGCAAAAGGAACCGGCGCACAAGCCATATTTCCGACTGGGGCTGTAAAATCAATGTTTTTATCCCCAAAAGACGATTTATGGCCTCCTCTAAAATATGAATCACAAGCTTACCGCCCATACCTGCACATATCAAAGTGTCCGCTTCGCCTTCCTCTAAAGCCGCCGCTCCATCCGACAGCCTGGTTTCTATGTAAGGTCCCAGTCCTTCCCGTTTAATGTTCTCATATGCATGATTCAACGGCCCCTGATTGATATCCATTGCAATCACAGAGCTGCACCTGCATTCTTTCATCAGGCAGATGGAAACATACCCATGGTCACAGCCAATGTCCGCCGGCAGATCTCCTTCTTCCACCAAATCTACAATTGCCCTTAAACGTTTTGATAATTCCATATGTTCCTGCCTGTCAGTCCAAATAATCCTTTAACTTCCTGCTTCTGCTGGGATGACGAAGCTTTCTTAAAGCTTTTGCCTCAATCTGACGGATACGCTCACGGGTGACATTAAATTCCTTTCCCACTTCCTCAAGTGTTCTGGCTCTTCCGTCATCCAGTCCGAAACGAAGCTTTAACACCTTTTGTTCCCTTTCCGTTAACGTATCCAATACTTCCCCAAGCTGTTCCCTTAACAGAGTGAATGCTGCCGCATCGGCAGGAACAGGTACGTTATCATCCTGAATAAAATCACCTAAATGGGAGTCCTCTTCTTCTCCAATAGGAGTTTCCAAAGATACCGGTTCCTGAGAAATTTTCAAAATCTCCCTTACCCGGTCTTCCGGCATATTGATTTCTGCTGCAATTTCCTCCGGAGTGGGTTCACGTCCTAATTCCTGAAGCAGCTGTCTGCTGACCCTGATCAGTTTATTGATTGTTTCCACCATATGAACCGGAATACGAATGGTCCTTGCCTGATCTGCAATGGCCCTTGTAATGGCCTGACGAATCCACCATGTTGCATAAGTAGAAAATTTGTATCCTTTTCTATAATCGAATTTTTCCACAGCCTTAATAAGACCCAGATTCCCCTCCTGAATCAAATCAAGGAAAAGCATCCCTCTTCCCACATATCTTTTGGCAATGCTCACAACAAGACGCAAGTTAGCTTCCGCCAATCGTTTCTTGGCTTCTTCATCACCCATTTCCATTTTCTTAGCAAGCTCGATTTCTTCCTCTGCACTCAAAAGCGGCACCTTGCCGATTTCTTTTAAATACATGCGGACCGGATCCTCAATGCTGACACCATCCGGAACAGAAAGATCGATGTTCTCCACATCCACCTCTTCCTCTTCCGCTAAAATAATCTCTTCATCAGGCTCGTCCTCCTCCGTGATACGGAGCACATCCACACCTGCCTGCTCCAAAGCTTCCAGTATCTTATCGAACTGTTCCTCTTCCAATGGAATATCCGCAAAAAAATCACTGATTTCCTGATATTCCAAAACATTCTTTTTCTTTTTGGCAAGGCTTAAGAGATTTTTTAACTTTTCCTCAAACTTTGCTGCTGTGTTTTCGTCCATTTGGTCGTCCTTCCTTCCATAAATCTGTTCCTATTTTAACCTTATTTCAGAGAAATATGCGCTTTTTTCAGTTCTTCCAATGCCCTCTTCCCTGCAATTACCTTGTCTAAAGCAGTCACATCACTTCCCATTCTTGCCAGGTGATATTCATAGCTGTATTCCTTGACCCTTATAATAATATCCCGAAAGGCTTTTTCTTTATCCTGTTCGGTCTCCACAGCCTCCAGCTTCGTATTAAAAAGATCCGCCACTTCCCTCTGTTCCGCCTCATCCGTAAACATACTGATAATTCCTGCTGGATTCATGGTTCCCTCCTCCAACTGGGAAAAAAGCCTTTCCGCAACCTTCACATAAATCTCACGGGTGAAGTCGCTGGTGACAATATATTTTTTCACAATAGGATATGCCTTTGGCTCCTCAATCAGCCAGGTAAACAACAGCTTCTGGGCTTTCATACCCGAATCCTCTTTCCGTTCCCTGCTCTGTATGCCGGATTTAGGTCTTACCTGCTCCTTTACCAGACCTGTCCTTGCCGCATGGGAGTAGACCAGCTTCCTTAAATTTTCAAAGCCTATATGGTATCTTTCCGCCACTGCCTCTATATAATTTTCCCGCTCTACTTCTTCTGTAAAACTGCAAAGCCTTTTTGCGATTTCATTATGAAATTTCGTCTTTCCTTCCGGGTCCGTCAGATCATAATCCCGCTGCAGGATGCGCAGTTCAAAGAAAAAGCTGTTTTCCGCCTCATCCATGCGCTTTTCAAAGGCTTCCTTTCCAAGGTTCTTAATAAACTCATCCGGATCCTTATAAGGCTCCAGGTTAATCACCTTTCCAGTCAGTCCCACTTCCTTAAGAATACCGATGGCGCGCAGTGCAGCCTTTGTTCCGGCCCCGTCACTGTCATAGGATAAAAGCACCTGCTCCGTATAACGTCTCAGCAGATTGGCCTGTCCGCTTGTAAACGCAGTGCCAAGAGAAGCAACCGCCTGTTGAAAGCCTGCCTGATGCAAGGCAATCACATCCATATATCCTTCACACAAAATCATATTGCCCTTTCTGGACGTCCGGGCAAAATTCAACCCATAAAGATTCCGGCTCTTATCAAAGATCTCCGTTTCAGGGGAATTTAAATATTTCGGCTCCCCATCCCCCATGACTCTTCCTCCGAAACCAATGACCCGATGGTTGATATCCTGAATGGGAAACATGACCCGGTTCCAGAACTTATCGCACATTCCGATTTTCTCGCTAAAGCTTACAAGTCCTGCTGCCTTTAACAGTTCATCGCTATAGCCCTTATTTTTTAAATACAGATACAAGTCATTGCTTGTCTTATTGGAATAGCCAAGTCCGAAGCTCTTTATCGTTTCTTCCTTTAACTGCCTTTTTTTCAAATACTCGTATCCAGCCTGTCCATGCTTGTCCCGAAGCTGATAAAAGAAGTATTTTGCCGCCTCCTTATTGATTTCCAAAAGAGCGGACCGCCTGCTTTCCTTCTTTTTCATCTCTTCGTTGTATTCCAGCTCCGGCAGCGGCACTCCTGCCCTGTCCGCCAACATCTTCACAGCTTCTGAAAAGGAATAATTTTCATAATTCATAATAAAAGTGAATACATTGCCGCCTGCACCGCAGCCAAAGCAATAATACATCTGCTTGTGGGGCGATACGGAAAAGGAAGAGGTTTTCTCATTGTGAAAGGGGCACAGTCCAAAATAGCTGGCTCCTTTTTTCTGCATGCGCACATAACCGGAAATCACATCTACGATATCATTTTTCTGCCTGATTTCTTCTATTATTTCTTCTGGATAATACATGCCTTATCCCACTCCCTTTTATCCTAGCCATGCCATGTTTTCGGAATAAAGATTTCCTCATACTTAGCAATTGCAAACCGATCCGTCATGCCTGCTATATGGTCGCATACAATCCGTTCTGCAGGAGTATTATCCCGTTCCATGATTTGGAGCAGTTCCTTTGGTAAAAGCTCCAAATGCTTCAAATAGTAAGTATAAAGCGCTTCTATGAGCATCTCCGCTTTCCCTTCCTCACTTTTAGCAACCGGATTCTGATATACATGTTCAAACATAAACGTCCGGATATCCTTCATGGCCTGCGCTACCGGCTCTGACATGACAATGTCATTTTTCCCTCTGCTGTTCACAACAATATCATGTATGAAATGATCCAGCCTCTCTCTGGTAGTATAGCCGATTACCTTTCCGATAGACCAGGGCACATCCGCATCCTTTAACAGATTGGCACGAATGGCATCATCCATATCATGGTGGATATACGCTATCTTATCGGATAGTCTTACGATTTTCCCCTCTAAGGTGGCCGGAACACTGGCTGTCTGATGGTTCCGTATACCATCCCGTACTTCTTCGGTCAGATTCAGTCCCATGCCATCCTTCTCCAGCACGTCTACTGTCCTGACGCTTTGATCACTATGTACGAATCCTAAAGGGCATATATTATTTAAAGCCCGTTCTCCTGCATGCCCAAAGGGGGTATGCCCCAAATCATGTCCTAATGCAATTGCTTCTACCAGATCCTCATTTAACAGAAGCGCCTTTGCAATGGTCCTTGCATTTTGGGAAACCTCCAATGTATGCGTAAGTCTTGTACGGTAATGGTCCCCGTCCGGCGCCAGAAACACCTGCGTCTTATCCTTTAAGCGCCTAAAAGACTTGCTATGGAGTATCCGGTCCCTGTCCCTTTGGAAAACCGGCCGGATATCGCATTGCTCCTCTTCACGGAGCCTTCCTTTGGAATTCCGGCTTAAACATGCATAAGGGCTTAGATATTCACTTTCTCTTACTTCTAACTGCTCTCTGATGGTCATGGCATTTCCTCTATATGCTGTTTTTCTTCGCGTCTTTTTATATATTCGATAAAAAAGCGATAATTCCTTTTTTATTTTTAAAAATTTTTTCCTTATGCAAAAACAGCCGCAAAGACAGGAGCAGTCACTACGGTTATCAGACCGCTTACCACAATGGCAAGAGAGCTCATGGCACCCTGTACTTCTCCAACCTCAATCATTTTTGAGGTGCCGATGGCATGAGATGCGGTTCCTATGCACACTCCCTGCGCCACCGGTTCTTTAATCCGAAACCATTTTAACAGCACCGGACCAAATATAGCTCCCATCAGGCCTGCCACAAGGGTTCCTGCTATAGTAATTCCTGAAATGCCGCCCAATTCCTCACAGGTTCCCAGTGCAATTGCCGTGGTAATTGATTTTGGAAGCAGTGAAATCATAAATACAGGCTCCATTTTGCAAAGGAGCGCCATTCCTCCAATCACAAGACCATGAGACAGACAGCCCGCCAGCACTCCTGCCAGAATTGCCAGGGCATTGTTCTTCAATACTTGAAACTGTTTATATAAAGGCACCGCAAGACAAATAGTAGCCGGAGTCAGAAAGTACGTAATGTACTGCGCTCCTTTGTCAAATGTTTCATAATCCACCTGAAATACGTGCAAAAACAAAATAATGAGAATAGTAGAAATCAAAAGCGGATTTAAAATAGGAAGCCTGCATTTTTTCTGAAGCCACAAGGCAAAAAAATAGCTTCCAAGTCCAAGCGCCATGCCAGAATAAGTCCATTGTGCCAATAATTCATTCATTTTCCATTCTCTCCTTTATCACAAGCCTTTTTCCTTTTCAAAAACAGCTTTATCACCCACTGGGTCACCACCCCGGTTATCACAGTGGTCACTATGGTTGACAGAACAATCGTTCCTACAATAGGGACAAATGCTCCCATTACCTGATCCATCACCGTAATCAGACCCACGCTGGGGGACAAAAACAAAAGTGGCATGATTGCCAGAAAAAATTCCGCTGCCCCCTCGATCTGCTCCAGCTTCAACAAACCTGTAATCAGCAGCATGAATAAAAGCAGCAGCCCATATATACTTGCCGGCACCGGAAACGGCAGCAGGCTGTGCAGTATCTCTCCTAAAAAGCTGATTCCAATAATAATCATAAACTGCTTTATATACTTCATATCACGTCTCTCCTATCAAGGGCATAAAAAACAGACCCGAATGCTCTTCAGAGTCTGTTTATTTTACCCGCTTTTTGACATTTTATTACTCTTCTGTCTTTTGGACTTCAAAAAACTGAAGCTCACCGCCATAGGTGGTATGGCCTGTTTCCAAAGTTTTCCCTTCTACGGTAATTTTTATGTTTTCACAATCATAGGCATCCAAAAAGGTATCTACGATTCCTCCCATGACAATATACTCGCCGGCCGTGCCCATCATGGACACATATTCGCCAAATTCTTTGGACATATCCAGATGCAGCAGTTTTTCATTTTTTTCGTCTACGAACACGGCTCTTACTTTTGTATCCAAAGATACGATATTTACCTTTGCCAGCTCGTCAATCAACCCGTCGGCTGATAATTCATTCAAAGCAACTTCTTTATAAATGATGCCGTCTGCATTATCGTTTCCATAATAGATGTGAACCTTTTGCTGCCCTTTATCCTGAATCTGTTCTTTGATGTCATCCTTATTTGCAGTATTGTTTTCTATAGTATTGGTTTCTGTAGTATTAATTTCTTCCTCTTTTTCTTTCTCCTCAGGCTGTATATCAGCTTCCGAGAGCTGGGTGCCTTCTTCCCTTATGCCCTGGTCCTGCTTGTCTTTCCCGCAGGAAACAAAGCAGAACAATGCGAGACAGAGCATTGCTGTAATGACGATCTTCCTTTTCATCCTTATTCCTCCGCTTTTATTTCTTTCCTGTTTTGCAATTGTTTGATCCATCTGTAAGGTAAGCATTTTCTGCTGCATAAAAGTATAAAAAAGCTCCCAGGGAAATTCTTTCCTGGGAGCTTATGCGGGAGATGGGACTTGAACCCACACGTCTATACAGACACAAGATCCTTAGTCTTGCCTGTCTGCCAATTCCAGCACTCCCGCTGATGTCGAATTTGCTTTGTTTAATTTGCATTTGCGACAAAAACTAGTATACCACAAAAACCTGAATTGTCAATATGGTTTTTTGGAAAATCTTTCATTTTCCAGACATCTTATCTGATTTTCTTTCGCAGAAAACATCCTATTATATCATATCATAATTCATTCCACATTTTCCTACCGCAACTAACTTTATATCTTCAAATAAAATCCGCTCTATCAAATCAAAATTTTCCATATAGAAAAACTCATTCCATCTTTTCTATTTCATTATGATTTTCTGCATCATATCTTTTCATCCTTTTATACATACGATTTAACATTCCCATAGGTATATCCAAACGAAGTTTTCCATAGTTAACAATTGCGAACTCAACAATTTGCAAAAGCATATCAGAATTTGCAATATACTCCACGTTCTCTAGGCTAACATACATTTTATTTAAAATATCATTAAAAAATTGAGTAATATATTTTTCTACATAACCACTATTTCTTACACCAAATCCTTTATTTAAATACTCAAAATATTCCTTTGGAAAAAGTTTTTCCGGATTATTCAAAATTGCGTCTTGCTTCCTTAAAAGTTGTAAGAGTTCTTCTAAAATGCCATTCGTTTCTTTGTTGGTCTCTTTATTTTTCTCTTTAATACTATTTTTAGATCTTTCTTTAATTATTCTTTGTATATTTCCGTTCAACTTATCCCATATGGCTTCAAAAGAATTCTTTAATACTTTTTCAGAAATTTGATTCTCTGATGCTTCATTAATATCACATACTAACTGATAGAAATCTTCCTTTTCACACCTTGTTGCCTGAAAGCGAGACAAAGGGCCTTGTATGTCAGATGTCACAATATCAATCATCAAAGCACTTGTACGTGAATCTAACGACTTTGACAAAGCACCTGCTTCAAAATGGATCCAAGGCGCTAATACATTTTCCTTGGTTAAACAAACAATCCCATACTTGCTATCTTCCAGCTCTTTTGTAAGTCGTGAATCCCAGTTTTCTCCTTTTTGTATATCTTCAGGTGAATAAAATACTTCAACAGACTGTATTATACTAGGCAGCCAATCACTTAATTCCTTCGCTACCATTTTACTTAATTCTCCTGACCAACTAACAAATACTTTCATCTTTTTATCTCCTATGTACTTTAAGAAATCGAATATGATATTATTTTTTCATTCTACAATAACTCAATTATTTTTTCAATAGGATGTTTGAAAGAAAAATACGTTAGAAAGATGCAGTATGAAAATAAACAGCGAATTGAAAGAACTTGCAAACAAAGAAAAGAAACCACCTTATTTTGCGGTATAAAAAAGATGCAGGAAAAGGGACTTGAACCCTCATGGTATTGCTACCACACGGACCTGAACCGTGCGCGTCTGCCAATTCCGCCATTCCTGCATGCAAGAATTATTTTATCGTCTTTTTACCATTCTGTCAAGGGCTAAATTTTATTCGCCGTCCAAAAATTAAAAGGGATGCGAATCCCCAATTGAAACTCTGGTCGATTCGCATCCTATATATTCCTTTTTTCCTTATACAGATTACATGATATCAGTATAATTGGAATTCCCCTGTACATTATATGCTCCAGTAGATGTATAACCATTGGTAGCATTCGCCTGCGTAGTCATATAATAATCTACAAGAGATGCGTTAGTGGCAATAGAAGAACCATAGTCTTTGAAAAATTCCTGTACCTTGGACATATCTGATTTTTTAAATGTATCCTCATCAATCTTCATTCTGCCCTTGTTGTCCACACTGATTCCAAATTGCTTAAGTGTATTCGCATTGTGTGCCGTTTTTTCTCTGATGTAAGACAAATTTGCCAGTACTCCAGAATTTGAACTGGATTCGGCTTTATCAAACATACTGTTGTAATTACTTACAAAGCTCTTTGCCGTGGCAAAAATTTTGTCAATATCATATTTATCTGTCTCATTGCCGTCCGAGTCCTTTATCTTTGCATATAATTCATCAGATGCAAGCGCATTGCTGTCTGTCTTAAGGCCGGCCGCACCGGAAGCCACCGTATTATTTGTCCCCGTACTGTCTGTAGCAGCACTTGTACTGGCCGCAGCACCTGCAAACTGAAGGCGTGATGAAATCATAGAACCATAGCTCATAATATTTTTGGCTGAAAACAGTTCCTGCACTTTAGAGATATCTGCTGCCCTCAGCTTAGCTTCATTAATCTCAAGCGTCCCTCTCGAATCGATTGTAATACCGATTTCCGAAAGCGCATCCGCATTCTTAGTCGTGCTGCTCATCATATTTGCCACATATGCCGTTTTGCTCGTCAATGTGGAACCTTTTGCCGCATTGACAACATTATTATAATCCGACACATAAGCTTTCACTGCGGAGACTACCTTGTCTGCTGCACTCTGGCCATTTTTCGTATCCGTATAAGTTGCGTCATTCTGTAATGCTGAAACAGAAGTCTTCATGGTTGAAAGCCCTGTTACCAACTTCTCATTCGCCTTCTGCACATCTTTGGAAACCTTCGGATTCTTCTTCTCTTCCAGAATTCTGTCAAGCATATTGCCTGAACTGTTTTTCGTGCTGGTAGAAGCTGTACTTGAATTCTTCACTGAACCATAATAACTCTTCATAAGCTTTCCATAGCTGCCATTCTTAATACTGGTGTAATCAGCTAACAGATTAGACATGGAAGCACTTCCTGTAGAACTGCCAGTCGTCATACCGGAAAATAAAGACGAATAACCGCTTTTAAATGAAATATTCATACTCATACTCTTCACTCCTTTGATTTACTTTTGGCATCCGTGCCTATTTTTTATTTCACTCCAGAAATTAGCATTTATTCTTACCCTCATCATAGCAGAAATGACTTCTATATGCAAGTTTTTTCATGCAATTTCCAGCAAGTTTTTTCCAATGTTTTTCTCTATTTTTGTAACGGTTCAGCCAGCTTTTCAAATGGGATGGATTTTGAATAGACGGATGCGGGAGCCGGAATAGCATGCCAAACTGTTACCTATGCTTTTAAAAAAATATTGTACTAATTTTCTTCTTTTTCCATATATTATTTTAACAACTCAGGATCAAAAAAACATGATTAAAAAAATTCTCATTCCAGGCAGACCGAAATTTACGAAAAATTACGAAGCTGCCGTTGCTTCTTATGGAGC
>CAMWWJ010000064.1 GCA_947177925.1 uncultured Lachnospiraceae bacterium | reverse complement strand
CGCCGTCCATGGCGCAGTATGACTAAAATTGCCGTCCATGGCAATTTTCCCCTGGTTTAGTGAACAGGCTGTTAAGGAAAAGGGCCATCAAAAACAATGCATGGAATCCGCTCTCATCTCTCTGTTGCTGTTTCGTTTCAGCCACCACCTTTTTTGAGTAGCATTGCCAGTTTTTTGCATATCGCAGCCTTTTCCAAAGAGAATGGCCGCCTTTTCGATACACAGTGGGAGCCTATCCAAAACGTCCGTCTATCCAATCCCCGCCTCCGACAACCGCATTACCACTTCCTCCGATACTCCCTGGGCGTCATCCCTTCCGCCTTTTTAAACACTTTCGTGAAATATCCCGCCTCCACAATACCACAGCTTCTCCCGATTTCCTCAACGGAAGCATTGGTAAAACGCAAAAGCTTCTTGGCATTGGAGATTCTTTTTCCAAGCAGATAGTCACCCGGCGTTGAGCCGGTAATCCGCTTGAATTCCCTGGCAAGGTGGAATTTGCTTATGTAAAAGCTTTTGGAAAGTTCGTCTAAAGTAATGTTTTCCTGAAAATGTATATCAATGAATTGGGCAACCTGCCGGATTTTTTCATAAATGGACTGGTTTGTGCTGTTTTTATGTTTTCCGCATTCCGTAAAGCATAAGGTAATCAGATCGGTTATGTATTTATGGCAAAGAAGCTCCATATATGGAGTCTGTTCTTTTTGAGTCATGTATAAAAATGACAAACTGTCCAAAAATAAAGATAAGTCAGCAGGATGAAATAAAAAAGGATTCCCCTGTTCTATATAATTTTTATAAAAGACCTCTGCATTTTTGCCGTGAAAATGCACCCAGGAAAGCTCCCAGGGATCCTCTCTGCTGCTTTTATGTGCATATTCTTCCAGACAGTCAATAAAAATACAGTCTCCGGCATGGATGGGATAGGTCTGCTTTTTGTAAAACAGAGAACCGCTTCCTTTTGTTACGATAAAAAAAAGAAAGGAAGCAAGATTTTCACGTTTGCTCAGATGGGGCTCAATACTCTGAAGCGTTCCGGTTTCCTGAACATATAAATAGTTTTCTCTGGCATAGACAGAAGGAGTGGCGATAATGCGGGCTGATTTGGAAATAGTCATAAAATACCCTCTTATATAAGAAAAATAATTTAGCAATATTTTACCATTATCAGGCAAAATTGTCCATTGAATTCGGGAGGCAAATAAGATAGGGTATTAAACGAACATGGGAACATGGAATGGAAAAAGGAGAAGAAACAATATGAAAAAAGTGGCGCTTATTACGGGTATTACAGGACAGGATGGCTCTTATCTTGCAGAGTTTTTATTAGAAAAGGGATATGAGGTACATGGGCTGATACGCAGGCTGAGCATCAGCAACACTGCAAGAATCGACCACCTCATTGAATCCTCTTATCATAAAGTAAAGTTTTTCCTACATTTTGCAGATACGACGGACTCCAGCAATTTAATGCGTCTGATTGGGGAAATCAAGCCTACGGAGGTTTACAACCTGGCTGCCCAGTCTCACGTGGGAGTTTCCTTTGAAGTGCCGGAATATACGGCAGAGGCAACCGGAGTAAGCACCTTGAAGCTTTTAGAGGCAATCCGGGTAAATGGTGGAAATTGTCGGTTTTATCAGGCATCTACTTCAGAGCTTTTTGGAGGATTGCCGGAAACTGCGCCCCAAAGCGAGAAAACTCCTTTTTATCCCAAAAGTCCTTATGGAGCAGCAAAGCTCTATTCTTACTGGATTACGGTAAATTACAGGGAATCCTATAATCTGTTTGCCTGCAACGGGATTCTGTTCAATCATGAATCGCCCAGAAGAGGTGAAAATTTCGTCACAAGAAAAATTACGTTAGCAATTGCTAATATCCTTGCAGGAAAGCAGGAAATCCTTTCTTTAGGAAATATGGATGCAAAGCGTGACTGGGGATATGCGGGAGATTATGTAAAGGGGATGTGGATGATGCTTCAGCACCATAAGCCGGGGGATTATGTGCTTGCAACCAATGATACCCATACGGTCCGCCAGTTCGTGGAGGAAGCATTCCAGGTTATGGGAATCCGGATTCGATGGGAAGGAAAAGGTGTTGACGAGAAGGGGTATGATGCAAAGACAGGAAAGCTGCTTGTAGATGTGAATCCGGAATTTTATCGTCCGGCAGAAGTAGAATTTTTGTGGGGGGATCCCAGCAAGGCGGAAAATGAGCTTGGATGGAAACGAGAGGTGGATTTCAAGAGCCTTGTGGAAATGATGATGGTATCTGATTTTGAAGAAATCGCAGGAATGAGCGTGGAAGAATATAAAGCAAAAAATGCATGATTGCAGTAACATAGAAAGAGTGAGTACGAATATGGAGAAAACAGATAAAATATATGTGGCGGGCCATAGAGGATTAGTGGGAAGCGCCATTGTCAGAAGCTTAAAGGAAAAGGGATATGAAAATGTAATCGGAAGGACCCATAAGGAACTTGACCTGACGGATCAGGCAGCAGTCAGAGGATTTTTTCAACAGGAAAAGCCGGATGTGGTAGTGCTTGCGGCTGCAAAGGTGGGGGGCATCCATGCAAATAACACGGCTCCTGCAGAGTTCGCTTATGAAAATATGCAGATACAGTGCAATGTGATTAAATGCTGTCACGATTTTAAAGTGAAGAAGCTCTTATTTTTAGGAAGTACCTGTATTTATCCGAAAATGGCACCTCAGCCCATTCCGGAGGATGCGCTTCTTACCGGACCTTTGGAGGAAACCAATGAGGCATATGCCATTGCCAAGATTTCAGGACTGGAAATGTGTAAATTTTATAAAAGGCAGTATGGAGATGATTTTATCAGCTGTATGCCTACCAATCTGTATGGTCCGGAGGATAACTATGATTTACAGGGCTCCCATGTTATGCCTGCAATGATCCGGAAGTTTCATGAGGCAAAGGTAAACAATGCCCCTTCTGTAGAATTGTGGGGAACAGGAACGCCGCTTCGGGAATTTCTGTACGTGGATGATATGGCGGATGCCTGCGTGTTTTTGCTGGAGAATTATAGTGGCGAGCAGCACGTGAATATTGGAACAGGGAAGGAAGTTACCATTAAGGAGCTTGCGGAAACAGTGCAAAAGGTAGTGGGATATACTGGAGAAATTTGCTGGAATACGGATATGCCGGATGGTACGCCAAGAAAACTTACCAATGTGGACAAGCTCCATGGGCTTGGCTGGAAGCATAAGGTGGAGCTTTTGGAGGGTGTAGAGCTGGCATATGACTGGTTCAAGGAGAATGTGGACAAGGCAAGAATGTAATGGACAATAAAAGGTCCGGGAGAGACAGGATGGAAAGATACGGAGTCATTATGGCAGGCGGGGGAGGAACCCGCTTTTGGCCATTAAGCAGAAAAGAAACACCAAAGCAGCTTTTGAATTTAAGCGGCAGGGATGTTATGGTAAATGAAACCATTGACAGGCTTCTGCCCATAGTGTGTCAAAAAAATATGTTTATTGTGACGAATGTGTCACAGGTTCCTCTCATGGCGGAAAAAACAAATGGAAGAATCTTAAAAGAGCATATTCTGGCAGAGCCGGCAGCAAGAAATACGGCTGCCTGCATTGGTTATGCGGCAATGGAAATCGTAAAGAAGTATAAAGACGGGGTTATGTGCGTAGTCCCGTCTGATGCCTTTATTAAGGACGAAGAGGAATATGCAAGGGTCATAGAGTGTGCCATAGAAGCAGCTGAGGAAACGGATATGCTTGTGACCATCGGCATCCGGCCTGTTTTCCCGGCAACCGGATATGGCTATATAAAAGGAAAAAAGAAAGAGCAGGGAAAAAACTATGCCCTGGTGGAAGAGTTTGTGGAAAAACCCGATTTGGAAACGGCTCAGGCATATTTAGAGGACGGAAGCTACAAGTGGAACAGCGGAATGTTCATATGGAAGGCTTCTACCATATTAAAGAAATTTAAGGAGCTTCTGCCGGATGTATACAGTTGCCTTTCCCAAATCGGGGAAGCTATGGGAACTGACCGGGAAGAGGAAGTAATCCAAAGGGTTTATCCCACTATCCCAAAGATTTCCATTGATTATGGAATTATGGAGCGGTGCAGGGATGTGCTGGTCATAGAAGGGGATTTCGGGTGGAATGATGTAGGAAGCCTGGATATGCTTACTGTTATGAAAGAGGCGGACAGGGAAGGAAATATTCTGTATGGAAATCAGATCAATATCGATACAAAGGACTGTATTTCCTATGGAAAGGATAAGCTTATAGCAACTCTGGGAGTGCGGGACCTGATTATCATACAGACAGAGGATGCCCTTTTAGTCTGTGATAAAAACAGGGCACAGGATGTGAAAATGATCGTGGACAGGCTGTCAGAAGAAGGTTTGGAGCAATATTTATAATTTTAACGGGCAGGCAGGAAGAGCTTATGAAATGTTTGGTGTTGGCGGGAGGCAGCGGCGATGCGCTTTGGCCGTTATCCAGAAAAAATTATCCAAAACAATTTATATATATGAAGGAAGGCAGGTCATTGTTTCAGGAGGCAATTGCAAGAAACCTGCCTTTTTGTGATGAATTTTATATTGTAACCAATAGGAAATACAAAAATATCGTAACAGGACAGCTTCAGGCATTTCAGGGATTGAAGTATCAGTGCTTTCTGGAAGAGATGGGACGGCAGACGGGGCCTGCGGCAGCAGTGGTATGTATGTGTCTGCCAAAGGAAGAACAGGTGCTGGTAGTGTCCACGGACCACATGATTGGCCGGGGGGACTATAACAAGACCATTTTAAAGGCAGTGGAACTTCTAAATGATTTTCATATGGTTGCCATAGGCTGTCATGATGAAATGGAAGGAGAGACGGCAAGAAATGGACATAACTATTTTTTGCTGGAGGATCCGGAGGCTGATTATGGCAGAGCTGTAAAATTTACGGAACGAAAGCCGGAGCCTCTTTCAAAAGGCGTTGTAATGGACAGCGGCATATTCTGCATGAGAGCAGGAAGTTATCTGGAAGCAATAGCGGAAAACGAGCCTCAATTTTATGAGCAGCTTGAATTGAGGTCAGAAAGTCTGTATTTTTCGGGAAAGGATTTTATCATACCCGCGGGCTTTCTGAAAAATATGCCATCCATATCCATTGGGCAGGCAGTATTTGAAAAGTGGACGAAAAAGGGCAGGATAGGACTGGTAAGAGGGGAGTTTGTCTGGTCCAGGCTTCTGAATATGGAGGTGGTCACAAGGGTTGCGGAAGAAATCGACGTGGGTCCTTCCATCCTGGAGAAATGTGAAAATGTTTCTGTGATCAATCGGGAAAAAAGTAATCTGATTATTGGAAACGGACTTTCAGATCTATTGATCATCAATGCCAAAGATGCCACTTATATTTCCAAAAAAGGTGAAAGTGCAAATATCAAGGAAATTATGAACCGGCACTATGAAGAGCAGAAGGCTTCCTTTGATGAAGGGGATATTTTCTATACTACATGGGGGATCAAAGAGACCTTGAACAGAAGTCAGGGTTACATGGTAAAAAAACTGATTATTTTTCCGGGAAGAGCCCTGTCTATGCACAGACATGAAAAAAGAAGCGAGCATTGGTCCGTAGTAAGCGGAAAGGCCACCATAACCATGGCTGGCAGTACAAAAGAATATTCCCGGAACGAGAGCATATATGTACCTATGAATACGTATCACAAAATATCCAATGAAACAGCCAAGGATTTGATCATTATTGAGGTGAGCATTGGAGAAAGCGCCGGAAGCATGGAGGAGGACCTTCTCCCGCCGGAGGAAGATGTTCTTCGCCTGTCGCCTGCCTATAAGGATTATTTATGGGGCGGAAGCCGTTTAAAAAGCCGGTTTTATAAAGAATCCGGAGAAGAAATCCTGGCAGAAAGCTGGGAACTCTCCACCCACAGCGCCGGACAAAGCACAATCAGCCAGGGAATCTTTGCAGGACTAACCCTGAAGGAATATATAGAAAAGGCAGGAAAAAAAGTGTTAGGGTGGAAATGTGAGCCCTTTGCAGAATTTCCTCTTCTTATTAAGTTTATCGATGCAAAACAGAGGCTTTCCATTCAGATCCATCCGGATGATGCTTATGCAATGAGCGTGGAAGGCGAATACGGAAAAAATGAAATGTGGTATATTCTGGAGGCAAAAGAAGATGCTTTTGTGTATCTGGGCTTTTGCAGAGAGGTGACGGAAGAGGAATGCAGACAGAGGATTTCGGAAGGAACCTTAGAGGAAGTGCTTAAGAAGGTGCCGGTAAAACAGGGAGACGTGGTCTTTGTGGAAGCGGGGACGATCCATGCAATCAATGAAGGGATACTTGTGCTGGAAATACAACAAAGCTCTAATGCCACCTATCGTCTTTATGATTATAACAGACTTGATAAAAATGGAAGAAAAAGAGAGCTGCATCTGGATAAGGCATTTGCCAATATGAAATTCAGCCAATGCAGCGGGAATACATCGCCGGAGGGAGAGATTGAAGTATTTAAAACATATAAAAGACAGCTTCTTGGACAGTGTAAATATTTTTCGGCATTTTTATATGAGGTTGAAGCAAGCGGAGAGATCAATTTTGATAATTCTTCCTTTTGCTCTATCATTTTCCTGAAGGGATATGGAAAGTTAGTTACTGCTAATCAAGTTCTGGACTTCAAACCGGGGGATAGTTTTTTTGTTCCTGCAGGAAAAAAATTTCTCCGAATAGAGGGAAATTCAAGTTTTGTTATAAGTCACGTGTAGAAAAACGCATAAAAAAGACAAGTAGCGACAAGAAACGTTAACAAATTTATAAATTGATAAAAAAATTGTGATTTTTTTCGTCTAAACTAATGACAAAATGTATGAAGAATGGTACTCTATTTTCATAACCGTACAAAATAATTAAATATTCAACGGCAAACAGGGAAAATTGCCAGAGGGGAGAATGATGTAACATGAAGCATCAAATGGAAATGGAAAAATATGTGACCAAGATCATGCTGGAGCTGGGAGTGCCTGCACACTTAAAGGGATATCATTATTTAAGAAAAGCAATTCTGCTTTCGGAAAATGATATGGAAGTTGTCAGCAGTGTAACAAAGCTTTTGTATCCTGAAATCGCAAAATGTTTTCAAACCACGGATCAAAAAGTGGAAAGAGCAATTCGGAATGCAATTGAGGTATCCTGGACAAGAGGGAATATGCGTACCGTAGAGGAACTATTCGGTTATTCTGCCAGATCAGGGAAGGGCAGACCAACCAATAGTGAATATATAGCAAGAATTGCTGATAAGATTCATTTGGATTTTAAACAACAGGAAATTGCATAAACTTGCACACAAGGAACTCTTAGGTTGCGGTTAGCCTAAGGGTTCTTTTTTCGAGTGATTTTCCTAAGATTTCCTTAATTTCTCCTAATTCCAGTATTAGCCACTTGAAATTCAGAGAGTTAGTCATGTATAATTTGAAAAAATGAAATAATTTTTTTACAATTTTTTTCATTATCAAAAAGATGTAAAGGAGAATATCATGAAAGCATTTTGGAAAAGAGGAATTGCAGTCTTTTTAGCGGCGCTTATGATGATACAGGTGCCTGCTATGCCTGCAGTGCAGGCGCAGACCATATCTGAAAATGATGTGGAAAGCCAGGAAGTCATTTTCGAAGAGGAGACAGAGGATATTTCTGACAGATCTGACGGGGAGGAAAAAGCGGTCAGTGAAAATACGGCGGAAGGGGAAGAGGATCCTCAGGATGTGGATACGGTAAGCGAAAATACCGCAGAAGCCACTCTGCTTAACTGGGTGTATGTGGAGAAACCATATATAAAGACTCCGGATACCCAGAATATTCTCATAAGCATTGGTAATGAGGAAACTGACATTATAGAAGGTTCTCTTACCTATGAAAATACAGCTACAAAAGAAAAATTTGAAATGAAAGCTTCCAAAGCAGAGGGAACCGCTTTGGGGGACAGCCTTTTCTTTTCAAAGGAGTTTACCTCTCTCAAGGAAAAAGGAATTTATAAACTGTTGGAGGTTTCTTATGAGACCGATAATGGGCAGCAGGTAATCGATCTTGCAAACACTGCCGGCATTCAGGCATTCTTTGGAGTTGAGGAAGAAGTAGTTATTGCGGATGAGCAGATGGAGGTTTCCACGGAAATCGTTACTATAGATGAAAACGGACAGGAAACGGAAGCTGCTTCCATTGAAAGTGCTATTGAAACGGCACAGGCGGAAACAGTTACTTCAAGAAGCGCCTCTCTTTATGCAAGGGCAGGAGCCAAGAAAGATATTGTAGTAGTATTAGATCCGGGACATGACAATACCCATGCGGGCGCAAGAGCAAATGGGCTGAAGGAGGAAGAGCTTACCTTAAAAATTGCCCAATATTGTAAGGAACATTTGGAAACTTATTCCGGTGTAACCGTTTACCTTACAAGGACAAGCGGTTCATGCCCATATCCCGGCACTGTTTCAACCGTATGTAACTCTAATCGTGTGGCAGCAGCAAAGAGTGTAGGGGCAGATGTATTTGTCAGCATTCATTTAAACAGCGCTGCACCCAGTGCAAGTGGAGCGGAGGTCTATTATCCAAATTCCAACTATAACAGTGCAATCGGTGGGGAAGGAAACGGTCTAGCAAAGGAAATCCTGAAAAAACTCGTAGCTCTTGGATTAAAAAACAGAGGAGTTACAATAAGAAATTCAGAAGATAATACGTTGTATCCGGATGGTTCTCTGGCAGACTATTATGGAGTAATTAGAAACAGTAAATTAAACGGCTTCCCGGGAATCATCATTGAACATGCTTTCCTGACAAACAGCTCCGATGCCGGACTGCTTTCCACGGAAGCCGGACTGAAAAAGCTTGGAAAGGCGGATGCAGAGGGCATTGCGGCATATTATAAGCTTGGTGAGAATGAGGAGCCTGAGGTTGACTTTACAAGCGGTAAATTATCGATTGTGGATAAGGATCTGATGGCCGGTAAGTTTACCGCCCGCATAGTGGATGTGGAGCCTTACGAGGATGTTGCCAAAGTAGTATTTAAGGTGTGGACCAAATCGGATAAAAGCGATTTAAAATCCTATAAGGCAGCGGACCTGGGGGACGGCACTTTTGAAGCTTCTGTCAGTGCGGCAAAGCATAATAAGGCAGAAGGAAAATATTATGTATATGCTTATGCAGTGGACGAAGAGGGAAGAGAAGCATTATTAAAGAAGACTACGGTTACCTTGATTCCTTCTTTTGGGGACGTAACTGTGAGCAAGAAGGTTTATGGAAACCAGTCCCAATATTACAGAATCGTGGCAGAGGGTCTGGAAGAAGCTGAAAAGGTTACCTTCCGCTTATGGTATAATAAGTCTGGTTCCGGTACAGCGGTTAGTTACAAGGCAAAGAAAACTTCTGACGGCAAATGGTATTGTAATGTGCCTTTAAGTAAAATGTCCAAAGAAGGCAAATATAAACTGGAAATTAAGGCTACGGCAGCTTATGGTACGGAAAAAACCGCTAAGACCACAACCTTTACTTATAAGCGTAATGCTGTTGTTTCCGTAGCAAAGACAAGCAATACCCAGAAGAAATTCAAAGTTAAGCTGGAAGGAATGGGATATGCAAAGAAAGTAAGCTTCCAGGTATGGAGCACGAAGGGTGGAAAGGACGACCTTAGAACCTATAAAGGAAAAAAAGCTTCCGATGGTACATGGTCTTATAATATTCCGATCAACAAGCATAAAACGGCGGGAACCTATTATGTAGTGGCAGAGGCACAGGTGGAAAATGAAAAAATAACCCTGCCAAAGAAAAGCTTTAAGGTTACCGGACCAAGTGTAAAATCTTTAAAGATCCAAAACAAAGACACGCAGGCAATGACATTTGATGTAGCCTTATCGGGAATCCAGTCTCCTTCCGGATTCAGCAAAAAGGTAGAATATCTAGTTTGGTGCAAGGCGGATAAAAGTGATAAAAAGACATATAAGGCAAAAGTAAAAAAGGACGGAACAAGCAAGATTACTGTTAATGTAAAAAACCATAAAAACAACTTTGGCACCTATAAGGTACAGGTAACGCTTACAGACAATAACGGTATCAAGACGACTCTTGCCACCAAAAAGGTAAAGGTTACAAAGCCTAAAAAGAATACAAAGAATTATCCTATCATGGGCGCTTCTGAGACAAATGTAGATCAAATGGTGGCATACTATGAGGCCAATGCAGACTATCCGGAGTTTTATCAGGATTCGGATGCGCCTACTATAAAAACATTTTGCAAGTTGTATTTGTCGGAGAGCAAAGCGGAAGGAGTAAAGGCAGAGGTTGCCTTTGTTCAGGCCATGAAAGAAACCAACTTTTTAAAATATGGAGGAGATGTGGATATTTCCCAATATAATTTTGCTGGACTGGGAGCCACGGGAGACGGAGTGGCCGGTGCCTCCTTTGAAAGCGTAAAGATTGGTATCCGTGCCCAGATTCAGCATTTAAAAGCATATGCTACTACCGAGCCGTTAAACAATCCCTGTGTTGACAGCCGTTATCCCCTTGTAACAAAGGGCTGTGCGCCTTATGTACAATGGCTGGGCACTAATGAAAATCCCACAGGAAAGGGCTGGGCAACAGACCCGGGATATGGCAATGATATAGTAAAAAGAATTGCAGAGCTTAAAACATATTAAAAACGATTCTTAAGATTTCCCGAAATGTCATATGGAAAATATATAGGAATGATGGACAGTTTGCTGCGAAAGCAGTGAGCTGTCTTTTTTTGCACGATAAGATAAGCAACTTCGTTGTATTTGCGAATTAGGACGAAGATTCACCAAAGAATGACAAAAAATTGCAAAATATAGAAAGCTTTGCTAAGTTGATGTTCAAAATAACGAAGGAGGAAAAGGCTTCATGGAAATTGTAGTAGTCTCAAAATCAAAATTATTGAATGAAGAATTCATACCAATGATAGATCAGATTCTTTACCAGAAGAAAATAAAGAGGCTGAGCCTGTATGATCAGGTCATTCCTTTTGAAGATATGAAAGAGCTGCCAGCCCATGAAAATTATTTGTTTTTTCTGGATGTACAAAAGGAGTCCACAACCGTTGCAATAAGCATGTCGGAAATGGTAATGAAGCTGTTTCCAAGGTGCAACCTGGTGCTCCTTATTGATAGCGGTATCAATATACAGAATATGGTCAATGCCATTGGAATGATAAACGGAATCATAAATTTTCAATGGGAGTGGAAGGAGCAGTTGACAGACATCTTAAAAACCATAGCGGATAAAATGGTAAAGCTTTGCAGGGGAATCCTGATTTTCCACTACAACATAGACAGGCTGATTCCCTATGAGGATATTTATTATATTGAAACGATCAAGTCCACCCATTGCTGTATGATTCGGCATAAGCAGGGAACTGAAAAGCTGCGGGCAAATATAAAGGATTTAATCGTACAATTAGACGGCAGGTTTGAAATCGTTCATGCCTCTACCATTGCAAATCTGTCCCTTGTAAAGAAAATAGACAGAAAAAGCAGGAGCCTGTATTTTACAGATGAGGTAAACTGCGGCTATTCCAATGCATGTGCAAAAAAAATCAGAAGCAAGCTGCAGGAGTTGGTATAGGGAAAAAAATAACAAAAATAGGACAATTTTTTTATTTTTCATTTTTGTGGGTGTATAGTGCTAAATACATACTGCAGGATGTAATAAAAATGAAACAAGAAAGGAAAGAAAATTATGAAAAAAGAACTTCCAATTAACAAACAAAATATTTTTGTAAAACAGCAGGGTCCTTATGAATGCTGGTATGCCTGCTATCTGATGGTACTCCAATATATGAGAAACGTAAAGTTGAACTATGATGGGGAAAAGGCAACTGTTCGCAACAGCCAGACATATAAGGATTATCTGGCTATAGATCCTAGTGCCAATCCATTTCGCGATGGTGCGGGGGATGATTTCCTGATAGGGATTCTAAATAATCAGGGTTATCAATTTACAAGATATAGTGCCAGCAATACTTCTCAAATGGCAAATCTCATTGAGGGGAATTTCAATAAAAACAAGCCGATCATCATAGGATTTGACAGAGGAACGCAGGGCGGACATTTTGTGTTTGGATATGGCATTTCCGGTGATGCATCCACAGGATGGCAACTGACTTATTTAGATCCGGAAGTGGATATAAGTAATTGTGTAAAGACAGTATCTCTGTCTGATCCATCTATTGCAAGTATTTTGATTTAAAAAGGAGCAGCAATACAAAACACCCGGAAAAATGGAGTAGAAAGCATGAGCAAAGGATTTCGATTTCAGGGAACCGTCCTGATTGCCAATCAGGAATTTACAGCAGCAATTACAAAAATAAACAAGGACAATTTATTAAACCTGTACTGGAAAAATACCATGGGCATTTCCATGAAAGAAGTATTGAAAAGTCTTGCCTTCCAGACAGGAATAGAATCCATTGAAGCAATTCCCTTTGACTTTGTGATAAACAGAATCGGCATTGCATTTAACATAAACGAGAAAGCCTTTTTATTCCATACATCGGTAGCAAATAAACGGAATGAGCAGCTTGCTGTCTTGGACG
>CAMWWJ010000063.1 GCA_947177925.1 uncultured Lachnospiraceae bacterium | reverse complement strand
GGTATTTTTTTGTGTCAATCGCTTGACCTATTTAAAGTATACAGGAAGCTTTCTGCTTTTTATTTGCAGAAAAGATTTAATTGTCCATGCGAACTTTTAATGTAACTATGGTATCACCTCGTGGAAGTTTGATTAAATTAGCACAAAAGCTAATCCATATAACTGCTATCAAAATTTCAAACCAAAGATTGAGAATGTTTACACCTTTTGCAGTTTTGACTCTTTCGTGGTCTATAGATTTGACATTAACTATTTCTTGTTCTTTATCTTCGGCTACTGTTGATGTGATTACTTCACCAAATAAGCCATGAATATTTATTATTCCACAAGGAAATACGGCAACAGATACGGACAGTGTAAAAATCACAAAGAATAATCGAATTATCCAATGCTTTTTCTTGCCCATAATATCACCTTCAAAATTCCAATTTGTTTAAAGGTATCTTACCATAACTATGCCGATATGACTATAATTTTTCCTGGGATTTTTATCACGCCACTGCTTAGCAGTCATACCAAATAATGTCATATGCACATTCCCACAGTGCCTACGACGGCGGAATCACATTCATCATTTATACCTTGTTAAGAAAATTAATAGTATTCTAATTTTCATATATTGCAGCTACATCATGTATTCTACGCTTCATTTCGGCACGAATATATAACGGCTCTAAGCACTCACACTTATTACCAAAACCAAGAAGAATATCGTAGTAATATTCATTTTCTATGAACGGAAAATTAACAATGTAATATTCGTCACCATCGGGAGAAAAGTGTTCATAAGTGCAATAATCAAGTACCCTGTCCATGATAGATTTATGAATACGGATTTTTATTGTTGTCTGCATGGTTTGTAGAATTTCCTCAAAGTCTAAAATCGGTTTTTGATAATCCCGTGGTATAAAATTTTCCTCTTTTATTTGTAAATTTGATATGCGGGATAATCTGAATAAGCGAAAATCATTTCGTATATGGCAATATCCTTGAAAATACCAATGACCGCTTTTTAAAACAAGCTGATACGGCTCAACTGTCCGTACAGTTTTCTTTCCGTGATGAGCTATATATTCAAAGGAAACCAGCCTGCAATCCTGCAAAGCTGTTTTGATAATCTCTAAATATGATTGTATGTTCTGGTTGCCGATCCAAGAGCTTAAATCTATACATATTTGGTTTGCTTTTAATTCTATGTCATTCGCTTTGTCAGCAGGAATAAAACTTTTGACTTTTGCAAGGGCGTTTATCAGTTCATTCCCCCGTATCATGTTCGAAAGGCTTGAAAGCCCCATCAGGATAGCGGAAAGGTCAGCAGTCGAAAAAACATTTTTATCAATTTTGTATTTCTGCATAATTTCAAAGCCGCCGCCCACTCCCGATGCCCCGCGGATAGGAATACCCGCCATATTGATAGTGTCTATATCGCGGTAGATCGTGCGGGGCGACACTTCAAACATATCCGCTAATTCCTGCGCCCCTATTCGCTCTTTATCAAGAAGCACCATAATAATACTAACGAGCCTGTCAATTTTCATTTGATAGCCGCCTTTCAAAATTTCTTTTACCCTATCTATTGTTGCCATAATGTTGTCAACGATTGCATGATACAATAAAAAAGCAACCAAATCAATGGAACAATGAAAAAGGAGGAGATTTATGTTTACAATCTATGTTTATGTTCTTGAAACTTTAGCCGACTGGGAATTAGGTTATGTTACTTCGGAGCTGCATTCCGGGCGATTTTTCAAAAAGGATGCCGAGCGTGTATTGCTTAAAACAGTCAGTTATTCTAAAGAGCCAATCCATACTATGGGAGGGCTAACAGTCGTACCCGATTGTTTGATTGATGATATTGCTGTAAATGAAACAAGCGTGTTGCTGTTACCGGGTGCAGATACATGGAATGACCCAAAACATGGTGCAATTATCAAAAAAGCAAGCGAATTTCTCTCTTTAGGGGCTACAGTTGGTGCAATTTGTGGGGCTACCGTTGCACTTGCTGATTTTGGATTGTTGGATAGTCGTCGGCATACCAGTAATGGACAGGGATTTCTTGAAATGTTTTCACCCGCTTATAAAGGACAGGATTTCTATATAGACGAGCCATCTGTAGCAGATAATAACCTTATTACCGCAAATCCTACGGGCTCTCTGTTGTGGGCAAAACAAATCATTGAGCATTTAGGTGTTCTTCAATCAGACACACTGGAATTTTGGTATGAATATTTTAGCACTGGGAAAGCAGAATCTTTCTTTGCCCTCATGCAAACATTACCACCTAACAATGAAAAATGATATATCATCAATAATTTTTTTGATAGGCGGTTAAGGGGAGAACAGTAAAAATGCTGCCGCCCCTTTTCAGCATAAAGTAACCCGTTGACACCATTTCCGGTAGAGGAAAAGGGGAATTTTCTATGGCTTGCACAGAAGCATACAAGGAATACATCATGTATACGTTCCACGGCTTTTTGTCTTTTGATGAAATATATACAATAGACAGTGTTGATACGTAATTGCAGAGTGCTGAGGTGGTTATTATCACGCTTCCGGGTACAGCAGAAACAGCGGGAATGTTTGATGCAGAAAGAATAAAAAAGATGAAGGCAAGGCTGGAATTTCTCAAAAAAGGAAAATGAAATGTATTGCTATTGTGTGCACATATTGGCATAATGAATCTGACAAAGGGAAACACTAAGATGGGGGAAAGGAGTGTTATGCTATGGCAGCAAAATCAGCTAATTTGTACGTAAGGATAGAGCCGGATGTGAAAGAGCAGGCAGAAAACATTTTGTCAGCGCTTGGCATCACGGCATCCAATGCGATCAATATGTTTTATAAACAGATTATTTTAAACAGAGGGCTTCCGTTTGAAGTAAAAATACCTACGGCAAGACCTGCTGATGTGTCAGAACTGAGCGAAGCAGAATTAAATGCAGAACTGGAGAAAGGGTATGCGGATATGGTGGCAGGCAGAACCAAACCTGCAAGACAGGCATTTGCTGATATCCGCAAAGATTATGGCATATGATTTATGAGGTAACTACCACAGATCAGGCTGATGCCGATTTAAGAGGCATATGAAAAGCAATAGTTTCATACGTCTTTTTTGCGCTCAAGATTAGGAAAATGGAGGATAAGAAAAATGAGTGATGTAGCTATGGAAAATGCAACAGAAAACACACCTGCAGAAAAGGCAGGGGACATGGTTGTGGTGGGCATGTTTTGGCTCCTCCGTAAAGTATATATTACAGCATTTGAGCCGCCAAAGTTGTTGGCGGCTCACTTTCTATCAGTTAAGAAAATGTATTTTTATATGCTGTCCCCCACTGCCACATTGCGTCCAGAATCGGACAAGAAGATTTCTCATGATTAACAGCTTCCATTTACTTCCAATCATAGATACTGTAGTAGCAACAGGACATTCTGGTAATTCGTCTTTGGTTTTCATAGGACACTTCCTTTCAAAAGTTATATTTTGATATGGTTCATTGATAAATCCGAATTTATGGCATATCCAAAACATACCTTGCATATGGTTTCATACTGTCTTTTATATTATCAAAATGCTGTTCTATAATTGGAAGAGGAATGCAGGCATAATCACCAATAATCTGTAAGCAATCTTCAATCACTCCATCTTCCCGACTACTTATTACAAGCTCTTGTAATAAGTCATATATCTCTTTTTCGTGTGGAAGCTTGTGCTTGTAATATGGGTCCAAATAGAAATCAAGACAAAATAACAACTGTCTGGTTTTATAAACATCACTGCCGAATAAAATTTTTTTAATTTCATCAGTTCCACTTTCAACAATCTTTTGATGTGATTCATCATAAGTAATCGTTCTGCCATATGTAATCAAATAAAGCACCTCCACAAACATGAAGTTATCATTTGAGAGACCTCTGCATTTCCCGGATAATCCAGTCCTCAAATTTTCCGTGACAATACGGTTCTGATTGTAACTGATATATATAATCAAAATCGATAGTAAACACCTCCCCCATTGCTGCGCCACGGCACATCAGGATCGAGTTCATTGTGCAGCCCGGCGTATTGATGAAAATGCCACCTGCAAGTAAATGCAGTTCCATTGCATCCAGTTCCTGCACAGCACATTCTTGCTCCTCTGTCGTATCAAATTCATCAGCCATAATTTTATCATCTAACGCTTCATATTTCTGTGCGTAGTCAGTCCACTGGGCTGCTGTCAGCGAGTGATCGAGCATCACTGGAAGATTTGCTGTCTTTGCAAGAAATGGATTTCGTTCTCGCATCATTTCAAGACTGTAGATGCCGTAATCGGGACCTGCCCCACCGTTGCCAAGCTCAGTTAAATACCGCACAAACGGTTCTGGAAGCGTGATTTTCATATCACTCTCAAAATTGTGTATCTGTTGCAAATTTACAGGCTCTCCAAAGTGCCATTTGTGATGACTTGCACCGAATATATTACACTTTGGATCAATACGCAGCCCTTCTTCTGCAAGTGCTTTGATTTCAGCAATATAGTCCATTTTGTCCTCCATAAATTCCGATTGTGATTTGATGGTTTTTAAGGGAAAAAATTACATGAAACATTATAACACAAAGGTTACCTTTTTGTAACTATGTAATAAAAAAGTGCGTACTTTTTTAGGCACATACATCTTGATAGAATAAACTTGTCAAAAGACAATGCGAAAACAGATACGAGGAGGAATGAATTATGGCATTATCAAATGTTGCAGAGTTTGCAGGAAACGTAAGCGCCTGTGGCGCAGCGGCACCTGAGGAAAAACCTAGCGCTTGTGGAAGCGCCTGCGGCGCGGCGGCACCGGAAGAAAAGCCCAGCGCTTGTGGAAGCGCCTGCGGCGCAGCGGCACCGGAAGAAAAACCCAGTGCTTGCGGAAGTGCCTGCGGTGCCGGAGACAAGTAGGTTAGCTGCTTCAAACCGGCAGGAAATCAGGAAACTATTCAGAGCCATACATAAAAAATTCCATGGCTCTGGATGGTTCCACGTTTGAAAGGACAGTGATGTTTATGAAACCTTATTTCGCATTTCAATGGCATATTACGGATTATTGTGACCAAAGATGTAAGCACTGTTACATTTTTTCAGAGGGAAAATGCAGTGAATTACTATCCATGAACCTGGATAATATGAAAAAGGTCATTTCGAATATAGAAGATATGTGCGGGCAGTTAAACCGTACACCCTATTTTTACATCACAGGCGGCGACCCTGTTTTGCACCCGGACTTTTGGGATTTGATGGAATTGATTCGATCAAAAGGCTATAAGTTTACTTTGATGGGAAATCCCTTTCATTTAACAGACCGGGTGTGCCGCCGATTAAAAGAGTGTGGCTGTGAGAAATATCAGATGTCCATTGACGGCATGAGAGAAACCCATGATTATTTCAGGAAGCCCGGCTCTTTCGATTGTACCCTGGAAAAGATTGCAGTGATTCGAAATGCAGGTATCAAGTGCGCAATCATGTCTACCGTATCGGGAACGAACCTGGAGGAAATGCCGGATGTGGTGGATCTGGTTGTAAAGTATAAGGCGGACATATTTGCTTTTGGAAGATACTGCCCTACCAGTCAGGAAAAAGATACCGGAATAGAGCCGCTTGCCTATCGGGATTTTTTGGATAAGATGTGGAACAAATACCAGTCATACAAAGAGCAGGGAGTGAATACTTATTTCAATTTGAAAGACCATTTGTGGACACTTTACCTTTATGAAAAGGGTCTTTTCAAAATCCCGGAATATGCAAAAAAAGATATGGTGTATGAAGGCTGTCACTGCGGTATCTGCCACATGACAATTTTACCAAATGGGGACGTGTACGCCTGTCGGAGATTTGAAAGCAAAGTGGGAAATGTGTTTGAAGAATCGCTTTATGATATATTTATCACAAAAGAAGAAATCTATCGTGACTATGATAAGTTTGAAAAATGCAGCAAATGCCAGCTTAGAGGCTTTTGCCGGGGCTGTCCTGCGGTCACCTATGGAACAAGCGGAAGTTTTTATGGAGCAGACCCTCAATGTTGGAAGGAAGTAGAGCAAACGGAGGTTTTATGATAATGAATGCAGTTATGGAAAATATTATGACCAGAAGAACCATTCGCCGGTTTCGGGAACAGCAGATTTGTGAGGAAGATGAACAGGCACCAAAGGGAAAAGCACGAAATGATGGACGGATTATCAGAGTGGGGTGATGAAATGAATTTACAGATTTGTCTGGAAAAATTACAATATGTAGGAGTCTTGAATTTTGCAACCGTAGATGAGGATGGCTCACCGCAGATACGAAATATAAGTGCCATACATTACGAGCGGGATGGCTTATATTTTTTCACAGCAAGAGGAAAAGATTTTTGTAAACAATTACTTGGTGATGGACGGGTTCAGGTTCTTGGATATACAAAATATAAAGAAATGATTCGACTATCCGGCAAAGCATATCCTGTGGAAAATGATATGCAGGAAAAATGGATTGATACCATATTTACAGAGCAGCCTTATCTTGCCAATGTATATCCGGGTGATACAAGAAAGATCGGCATAGTATTTGCTATTAAAGATGCCACCATCGAATATTTCAATCTTGGTGTCCATCCTATTTTCAGGGAAACTTATGTTATGGGAAATGCAGGGAAAACAGAAAAAGGCTATCACATTGCAGAACGATGTATCGGCTGTGGAACTTGTAAAAAGCACTGTCCGCAGGAATGTATCAAGGAAGGACAGCCATATTATATTGAACAAGAACATTGTCTGCATTGCGGAAATTGTATGGAGCATTGTCCTGTAGGGGCAGTTGAATCAAGAAAAGGGTGATGAATATGTTACTTATGAAGTCTGAAAAACAGAACACAGCAAATAAGGCAGATAAAATAACAGCTCTCAGGCAGGCATTAGAACAGGCAGAAACCGTCGTAATCGGTGCAGGTGCAGGGCTTTCCACCGCTGCCGGTTTTACTTACAGCGGAGAACGCTTTCACACTTATTTTCAGGATTTTGCAGAGAAATATCATTTCAGGGATATGTATTCAGGGGGCTTTTTTTCATACGAAACCTTAAATGAGCATTGGGCATATTGGAGCAGATATATCTATATCAACCGTTACATGAACCCGCCAAAGCCACTGTATCAGGAGCTTTTCAGGCTGGTGAAGGATAAGGACTATTTTGTCATTACCACCAATGTGGACCACTGTTTTCAGAAAGCCGGTTTTGATAAAAAGAGATTATACTATACCCAAGGCGATTATGGATTGTTTCAATGCAGTAAGCCCTGTCATGAAGAAACCTACGACAATGCAGAAACAATCTTTGAAATGATAAAAGCACAGGGCTGGCAAATGGGAGCAGACAACCGTTTCTATTTGCCGGACGGTGCGACCGCCAAAATGTGGATACCTGACGAGCTGATTCCCCATTGTCCCAAATGTGGGGAGCCCATGAGCATGAATCTTCGGGCGGATGATTCCTTTGTGCAGGATGAGGGGTGGTATCGGGCTGAAAGGAGGTACGAACTGTTTTTGGAGAGGCACCAAAATACAAAGGTGCTATTCTTGGAATTAGGTGTAGGATATAACACTCCTTCCATTATTAAATACCCATTTTGGAATATGGCAAATAAGTGGCCAAATGCCACCTATGCCTGTCTTAATATGGGAGAGGCTTTTGTGCCGGAGGAAATCAGGCATAAATCAATCTGTGTCAATGAGGACATTTATGCAGTATTCCATGAAATTTCTGCTTCACCCATGAACAGTTGAGATATTATCGAAAGTTTAGAGGATTGTTAGGAAACCTGCTAATAAAAGAGCTTCGGAAATAAAGGAGGATCCCCATGACCCATAGCGAAAAAAGGCTATATTTGATTAACGAGTTATTATCAGAGTTACCGCAATATAGGGATATGGAAATCCCAGACAATACAGAGGAACAGAAACGGCTTCTCAGAAGTCTTATGAATATCCGTACCCCTCGTCCAATTGGGACTGAATTTCTCAAAGTGCAGGACGAATATCTAAGTGAGGAAGTCAGGGAAAAGGGAATTATTGATAGTGATACACTACCAGTTTCCCCCATCAATAACCGCCTTGTCCTTTGGCGTGGCGATATTACCACATTAAAGATAGATGCGATTGTAAATGCCGCCAATAGTGCGTTGAGAGGATGCTTCGTACCTTGCCATTCCTGCGTGGATAACATCATTCACAGTGTCAGCGGTATTCAGCTGCGGCTGGCTTGCGATGAGCTAATGAACGAGCAGGGATATGACGAGCCCACAGGAAGAGCTAAGATTACACCTGCCTATAACCTGCCGTGCCGCTTTGTGCTTCATACAGTTGGTCCCATTGTAGATGGGATTCTAACAAAAAAGCATTGTGAGCAGCTTGCAGATTGTTATAAATCCTGTTTGGAATTGGCATCTGACAGGGGATTGAAAAGTGTTGCCTTTTGCTGCATTTCCACAGGTGAGTTTCATTTTCCACAGAAAAAGGCGGCTGATATTGCGGTACAGACGGTCACTGATTTTTTGCAGACTGATACACGGATAGAAAAGGTAGTATTTAATGTTTTTAAGCAGGATGATTACGATATTTACAAAGCAATTTTGCAGATTTGAATATTTTGACACTGACGTATGTGATGTAGTTAAGAAAGATCGGTGTTGTTAATGAGATGACCGAGCTTGACGGCGGCGTTTAGATGGTGCATAATGATTGCTATCTTTATTGTGCTTGGGACAGTGAAGAAAAAGGAAAAGTGTGTTTATGAATAAAAAAATATACCGTGAACTTGGTCAGCTTACAAAAGATAAGACCATATGGAAACAGAATATTCCCTATGTGGCTTCATTACTTAAAAATCAGTCCTCCCAAATAACGGCTAAGGCAATGTGGCTGCTTGGGGAAATGGGATTGCAGTATCCGCAGGAAGTCGCACCATATACAGAAGAAATTGCTACATTTATTGATTCAGATAATGACTTATTAAGAGAGCGTTCTGCTAATGCCCTGGGGAGAATTGGCAGAGCAGATTGCAAGCTTGTTATGCCCTTCTTGAAAGAGTTGTTTACCTTGGCAAGAGATAAAAGCCCTAATGTACGGTTGAGTTTTATATGGGCGTCTGAAAATATTGCAACAAATGCACCAACATTGTATATGGACTGTCTGCCAATATTTGCAGAGCTTCTTAATGATGAAAACGAAAGAGTCCGAATAGAAGCGCCAGAGATGTTTCGGGTGTTGGGAAAGCGAAAGCCAGAGTTTGTACGACCATATTTAGAAAAATTAGAATATATAGCAACACATGATGAAGTCAGAGTGGTTCGCATTCACGCCCAAGGAGCAATTAAAGCTACACTATCCAAAACCAATAAAATCATCAAAGAGCCAGACGCAAAGACGCAGATGCCCGTGTTATAATAGGGACAAGTTCGAAGAACCCAGTAAAATCAAAATGTTAAAAAGTGTTTTCGATACTAAAAACACTCTGTTTTTATGTTATATTTTTCTTGAACAAAAACACGAGGAGGTAATATTTATGTTAGAAATAAAAAAGGTTGAATTAAAGGACAAAGAAAACTGGTTTGCCGTAGATCCACATATTTCAGAGGAGGAATTTGAACATAAGGTAAACAATCAAACCGGATATGTTATTTGGAAAGACAGTGTTCCGATAGGTGTATTTCGCTACAATTTGTTTTGGGACAGCATACCCTTTGTCACTTTGATTTATCTCAAAGAAGAGCAACGCGCAAACGGAATAGGGAAAGAGGTAATGTTGTTTTGGGAAAACGAAATGAAAGCCAAAGGGCATAATGCTGTTATGACTTCTACGCAGGTAGATGAAAGCGCACAGCATTTTTATCGTAAGTTAGGTTATAAAGATTGTGGCTGTCTGGTACTTGATATTCCTGAACTCGAACAGCCTATGGAAATGTTTCTGATTAAGCAGATTTAACCCTGCAAGAAACAGATATGAAAATGGAATAATGTTTACCTGTGGTAGCGATTTATCTTAACAGAAAATCAGCTACCTTTTTTATTCAAAGTCACAGTTTGCCGGCGCTGTTTTTTATCCAACCATACCCAAACAGACAGAACCGTTACCATTCAGCAAAATATTTCCCATTCCCCTATTGACAGATCATATTATACGTCATATACTATATGCAAATACAATATTATACATCATATAATATGATAAAAAATATAATATAAAATTATGTATAATATGAAGAGCCATATAATATGTTTCAGACATTCATCCACCTGATTTTAGGACCCATGAATGAACATTTAAAAGAAAAGAGGGAAATGTTGAAGGAAAAAGTTCAGGCAAGACGTTATATCATTGAAGGAGAAAGGAGAATCGTCATGGTTTTTAACACAGGCGCGGCACTTTTGGATGCCATTGTCCTTGCGGTAGTTTCCAAGGAAGAGGGCGGCACATACGGGTATAAGATCACCCAGCAGGTGCGGCAGGTCATCGAGCTTTCGGAATCCACCTTGTACCCGGTGCTTAGAAGGTTGCAGAAATATGGATTTTTAGAAGTATATGACATGGAATGCGGAGGAAGGAACCGCAGATATTACAAACTGACCATTTCGGGAAGCACACAGCTTGATATGTATAAGAAAGAATGGAAAGAATATGCAGGCAAGATAAATGGAATGTTTGAGGGAGGAGCCATTTATGAATAGAGAAGAATTTTTAAAAAAATTAGAGTCGCTGCTCCGGGATGTAGATGCGTCAGAGCGAAAAGAAGCGCTCCAATATTATGAAGAATATTTTGAAGACTCGGAAAAGGCGGAAGCCGATGTAATAAAGGAGCTTGGTTCGCCGGAAGAAGTTGCCCACAGCATACGAGAAGAGCTGGCGGAAAAGGAAATAGTGGTTGCACAAAGCAGGGAGGAAGAGAGCTTCACAGGAAAAAGTCAGGGGAATGAAGGACGGTCTCAGGCCTCATCGTCCCGGGAAGAGAAAGGCATGGATCCATGGGCGGTAGTATTGATTGTACTTTTAGTCCTATTTTTGGGAATCCCGGTTGGGGTGCCACTGTTAGCAGGGGCTTTTAGTCTGGTAGTAGGAGTGTTTGCAGTTGTGTTTGGATTGGTTCTTGCTGCGCTCATTTGTGCTGTAGCATTTGGATTTGCTGCCATTATCTGTTTCATAGTAAGCATTGTCAAATTGATTGCAGTACCTTTGGCTGGAATAATTCTTATGGGAACGGCTCTTTTGCTCATGGGATTATGTTTCTTGTGCACTTTGATCACATGGAAGGCATGTGCGGTAATGATACCTGCAATGGTTAGAGGAATCGTGTATCTGTGCAGACTTCCGTTTCATGGCAGAAAGGGGGCGGCAGCATGAAAAAGGGAACAAAATTTTTATTGTTAGGTGGTTTTTTGCTTGCCATGCTTGGGATTTTGGTTATTTTTGCAGGTGTGACTATTGGAGGCCCTGCCAATATAAAAAGAATGTTAGAAGATGGAGAATTTACGGTAAAAATAGGCGAAACAGGCTGGTATTTGTTTAAGGCCGACTATGATTTTGACTGGGATGATTGGAATCACCATTGGAAGAGTGACCAAGGCTTTACCAGTACCGGAAGCACAGATGTGGCAGAATCGGAAAACATTCGGGGCATTCAGGCAAAAGTAGGCGGCGGTGTCATTAAAATAGAGGAAAGTGATGAGTACAGCGGGTTCTACATAGATTATAAGTATCGGGAAGAACCTTGCACATGGACAGTAGAAGATGGGATTCTGCACATTGAATATAAGGTGAGCCACCATTCGGACAGTGGATGGCACAATCCCGGTTGTGAGATCATTTTGTACGTACCAGAAGGCACCAGCCTGGAAAGCATGGAAATTAACTTAGGCGGCGGTGAAATGGAGCTAAAGGATATAAAAGCGGACAAAACAGAGATTTCCATGGGTGCGGGAGAGCTTATTATGGATGGTCTGGTTTCCAAAAGCCTGAACATGAAGATCGGAGCAGGGGAAATCAAAGCAAAGAATTCCAGAGTGGAAAATCTGGATGTGAATATGTCAATGGGAAACGTGGAATACGAAGGTGAGCTAAGCAAAAAGGGTCAGGTTAGCTGCAGCATGGGAAATGTGGAGCTGGATCTGGAAGGCAGGAGAGAGGACTTTAATTATGCCGTTGACTGTGCCGCCGGCAATGTGGAAATCGAAGATTCCAGATTTACAGGTTTGGGCGTTACCAAATATATGGATAACGGCGCCGGGAAGGAAATAACTGTTGACTGTGCTATGGGAAATGTGGAGATTGACTTTTAGAGGGTTGATACAGATTTTTGTTTGAATCGTTACATTAGCTTTGCTAATATGGTATGATAGAAAAAAGCAGATGAGAATCAGGGAAATCCGATAGGAAATGAAGACAGTCAGTATATACAGGAAAAAGGAAAGGAGATTGGAAATATGAGTAATGATTATAAGAGGCTGACCAGAAGCAGCAGCAATAAGGTGTTATGCGGAGTGTGCGGAGGAGTGGGAGAATATCTGGGATTGGATCCTACCGTAGTACGTCTTTTGTTCATACTGTTTGCTTTTATGGCAGGCGGCGGAATCTTAACATATTTTATTATGGCAATCGTTATGCCGGATGAATAGGAAAAGAAATCCCTATATAAGTTTCTATGTAACTGTTCAGCCCGCAGATTTCTCCACAGGCACCGGGATGGGCTTCAGACAGAAAATGT
>CAMWWJ010000062.1 GCA_947177925.1 uncultured Lachnospiraceae bacterium | reverse complement strand
AAAAATGACCGCCAAAAAATAAAATAAAATTTACACACTTTACTTGACAAACTCCGTTCTGACCGGATCAAGGGACTACTCTGTCTGTTTCATTCCTACAATAAACTTACGCTATCCCCGGCACAGACAACCCTTTTTATATACTAATATTGGTATATAATGTTATACAAAAGATACTTCTCTTACCTGTGTTTCCCAAAAAGCAAGTCCTGGTTTACAATATCTTGCTTCATAGCACTTACCCGGTACTGCTCTAAATCTTGCAGGTGAACCACCACCTATAATACCAAGAACAATAGTAACACCCACTGTTGTGGGTTTATTAATTGTTATAGTAGCAACAGAACCTAAAGGTGCTTCTGCCACAACCATACCATTTATATCAAATTTCATCCGTTTAACATGTCTATCATCCGATAAACATCTTATTTTTACAGTTGTTGGTCTATTTCTATAGGACATCCACAGCCAGGGCAACTACCTGCTTTATCTGATATTTGCTTTCCGCATTCAGGACATTTAATAAGTGCCATGTTTCATCTCCTCCTTACCACATATGTCCACAACTTGAACATTTATATTGTTTTCCTATTTTACCAGATGCCAAACCAACTGTCGCAACAGATACTGCACGATTTGTTGTTGATATTTTCTTACCTGCATTTTTTCCACACATAGGACATTTTACACCATTTGTTACCTCTTTAAATGGATTTACTGCATTCATAATCTTTGCGTTCTGCTCAGCCGCTATGGCTTGATTTATTCTATCAAGTGCTAATGCTTCTTTTTTTGCTCTCTCCATGTCATGTAGAGATGTTTCATATATCCTCTTTTTATCTTGATAATTTGAGTATCCACCTACAATCAAAACAAATGCTATGAATCCTTTAAACAAACCCAAGAAAATTGAACCAATATAAAACATAAATATTGCCCCTGCCGCAAAAACACACCTAATAAGGGTTGCCACGGAAACGGCTTCTGTGGAGCGGGTATTGAATCAAGCATTGCCTGTTCTTCTTTTGCTCTTTCTTCTTCAAGTTCTTCTCGTTCTTTTCTTCGTTTTTCTTCTAATTTATGCAGTTCTTCCTTTTTGCGTCTTTCCTCTTCCTCCTGTCTAACCTTTTTAAAATGTGCCTTAATTCCATATCCACAATCAGGGCACGCTTCAGCACTATTAGAAACTTTTTCCCTACCACATTCAGGACATTTTACTAAAGCCATAATAATTACCTCCTACCATTCACTGTCACAATTATTACAGTGCCATTGTTTATGCACTTTCCTTGAAAATATTCCCCACATAGCAACACTACCTGCTTTTGACAGTCCAGAAATTTTTTTAATATTTGCACTTTGACAAATTGGGCATTTGGGAACATTACTTTCTTGAACACTTTCCATAAATTTGTCTGCTTGATAATTTAAACTATCTCGTCTGGCTTCTCTTATGCCCAACAAAAACTCCGAATCCGTCATTTTATGTCCTGTCTGTTCTTCAATCCGTTTTCTATAATCCGAATATTTGTCTAATATTTCTTCATCTGTCATTTTATATATCGGTTTTTCACTCTGAACATATTCTATCCCAATAATCCCATCTTTCGCCACCACCTTTACAGTAAAAATTTCTTCTATATTATTCCTCACAAATACACCATTTTCCACAATTTTCTATGTAAATCGAGAATCTTGTACCATCCGTAAGATATACATTCACCATATCCTGCTTATCATCAACCATTATATCCTGTATTGACAAATTATCCGTTTCATTCAGTACGTCAAATAATCTATCCTTAAACTCGTTTTTTTCCATATTTATCGCCTGTATGATATACAAATTTATGTTTTACATTTTCTTACTCTTTGCTACTTCTTGCCACTTCACTATATCACAGTACAATTTGATATACAATACAAAAGTAAGAAAAAGGAGCAAAAAGTATGAATAAACCCTATAAACAAAAAGTAAGCGTCTCTTTGGACGAGGATATAATTGCAGAGATTAGGGAACTGGCAGAAAATGATGATCGGTCTTTCAGCCAGTATATCAATCTGGTGTTAAAAGAACATATCAGCAAAGTTAAAGGTAAAGAGGAATAGTATTATGCTTGGCATACCCTGTTTTGGGAATGCCCTATTTTTGCTTGTGGTGATTTGGGGAATCAAGAAAACTTATATCACATTACAAATTTGAAAGATACTACCTTCGGGAAAATGTTCGATAATAACCAAAAATACCTTTTTATTAGCATTTAGCTTATTTAATTGTATTTGTTAAAACCATGAAAACGCCCATTTTATAAGGTTTTAAGAACAATTCCACTCATATTTATTTCATTTTTTAATAAGTTCGGTAAAATCCTTTATTTACAGCACTTACAGCCATTTTCATCTTAATTTCTCTAAAATACAAAATCCTCAAAAAGCCTAATTTTTCTAGGCTTTTTCAATATCAGCACTTTTTTATTATGGTTCGGTAATTATTCCAGAAAAGGCTGTGTGAAACAATCACATATACTACTTCGATGCTTTCCAAAATCCACTCTATGTATGAATCCATCAGATATACCACTATCATAAAACACTGCTGCCCAATCAAATGTAAACTATCCTGACATATAAAAAGACACCACTACCTATATCACTATAAGTAATGATGTCTTAAACTTTTACTATATCAAGGCTCACCATTTGTCGTAACTCTGTCGTAAAATACAAATATAAACCTTCTAAATCGCTTGTAAGTGCCTTATTTTCGGCTTTCTATTTATCAAGGCTCTTCATCGTCGGGATTGTAAGTGTATCATTCACTGCAATCGAATCATCAGCCTTTGCCTGTATCAACCTATTGAATTCAACATCTGATAATTCATCTCTTGCCCTAATTTCAGCGGCATCATTTGATTTACTCACATTGCACCGCCTCTTTCATTTCTTTTTTATACATATCCGCGATATAAGATGGACCATTCCACCAGAGCTTTGATGATTCATCATATAGCAAGGCTCCTGTCTTTGATGCAACAAAATCTTTCAATGTTGTTGTTGGATCGAGCTTTAAATCATTAACCAGTTCTTCCACAACCAAAGTGACCATTGCATCCACAGCAAACTTTTTTTGTTCTTCTGTAACATCCTTTAATTTTTCCATATCTGCTCACTTCCTACAAACGACAAGCATTTTAAACCCTCATCTGTTCTGAAACAAAATTGATCTTTCAAGCGTTCCGGGATTAGCCTGCTTATACACAAACTATCCGCTCCCTCGCTTCCGATTGTGCCATAGGCTCCAACCAAATAGGTTAGAATTGTAACATTGGTTGCATCATCCGCAATCTTTCCGGCTATAACATCATATTTTTTCATTTCTTCAACAACAGTCGGAAATGTATTTGCCTTTCTATGTCCTACGACACAATGCAACCATTCAGCATCAGCACCACTAAAAATATAATTTGCTATACCTTCGCTATGATGATAACGAAATGTTGAAATCACTCCATACTCTTGATTCTCAGCAATTACACCCTGAGCCTTTGCTTTTCTCAGAGAAGTATTGATAAAATTCTCTGCCTGCTCCTTAGATGATGTTAGATAAAAGCCTTTTCCAAAATCTTTGAAATCCGCACATTTTGCCAATGCGGGGGTTTTCACTTCACAGTAGCTTCCATGATAGAGAAGCATACCTTCAGATAATTTCAGCATTCACATCTACCCCCTTATTTTTCAACACAGTTTTGATTTCATCAAATACTGCATAATCACCTTCCATATGAAAGACACCATAGCAGTCTTCAATAAATTTAAGGATACTGTATTTGTCAAACAATGCGTTCACTTTCTGAATGGGCATATGCCACTCTTCTGATGCAAGGCGAAGCAATCTGACCTGCATAAAAACTATTTCCGTTCTTTCACTCATATCAGCATCCCTCTTCCTTAATTATCAAACAAACCCATAAATTCTTCAATTGTGTTATCAGAATTCAAGTTATATTAATTCATATATCAATTGGAACCTTTTAACAACGTTTTTGCCTCTTTCCAATTTTTGATTCATCTCTCAATAACTAAAATTCTTACAAAAAAAGACTTCCCAAAAAATCAGAAAGTCTTTCTTTTATGCTATTTGTCCAACGTTTTCATCGTCGGGAACAACAAAACATCCCGAATAGCCGGCTGATTCGTAAGCAGCATCACCAGCCTGTCGATACCATACCCAATACCACCCGTAGGAGGCATACCAATCTCCAACGCATTCAGGAAATCCTCATCCGTATGGTTCGCTTCCTCATCTCCTGCTGCAAAAGCTTCCTCCTGGGCAGCAAAACGCTCCCTCTGATCGATTGGATCATTCAATTCCGAATAAGCATTGCACATCTCACGGCAGGTAATAAACAACTCAAACCGCTCCACATAGCCGGGCTTGTCCGGTTTCTTCTTTGTCAGCGGAGAAATCTCAATGGGGTGATCCATCACAAAGGTAGGCTGCACTAATTTTTCCTCTACAAATTCCTCAAAGAATAAATTCAGAATATCGCCTTTTTTATGTCTCTCTTCATAATGAACACCCTTTTCGTCCGCTAACTTCTTGGCTGCTTCCGTATCGGGAACATCGTCAAAATCAACGCCTGCATATTTCTTGACCGCATCCACCATGGTAATTCTTTCAAAAGGTTTGCCCATGTCGATTTCCACATCTCCATAGGTAATCTTTGTGGTGCCGCATACTTCCTGCGCCACATGGCGGAACATATCCTCTGTCAAGTCCATCATGCCATTGTAATCTGTATATGCCTGGTATAATTCCATTAAGGTAAATTCCGGATTGTGCCTTGTATCAAGACCTTCATTACGGAATACCCGTCCGATTTCATACACTCTCTCAAGACCGCCTACAATCAGCCTCTTTAAATACAGCTCCAAAGAAATACGCAGCTTAACGTCCTCATCCAAAGCATTATAATGGGTTTCAAATGGTCTTGCTGCCGCACCGCCGGCATTGGAAACCAACATAGGTGTTTCCACTTCCATAAAATCCCTGTCATCTAAGAAACGACGGATGGAGCTGATAATCTTACTGCGCATGATAAATGTTTTTTTCACATCTTCGTTCATGATCAGATCCGTATATCTTTGACGATAGCGAATATCCGTATTGGTAAGTCCATGCCATTTTTCCGGTAAAATCTGCAGGCTCTTGGACAACAAGGTCACTTCCGAAGCATGAATGGAAATCTCACCTGTTTTTGTTTCAAAAACCTCTCCTTTGATTCCCACAATATCGCCTACATCATATTTCTTAAACAAAGCATAGGATTCTTCCCCTATGCTGTCTCTTGCCACATAGGACTGAATATTTCCCTGTAAGTCCTGCACGTTGCAAAAGGAAGCCTTGCCCATGACACGTTTGCTCATAACACGTCCGGCAATGGTGACTTCCTGTCCCTTCATTTCCTCATAGTTATTTTTAATGTCCATACTATGGGCTGTCACATCATACTTTGTAATTTCAAAAGGATTCTTTCCGGCTTCCACCAGATTTGCCAGCTTCTCCCGGCGAACCTTTAAAAGCTGGTTTAAATCCTGTTCCTGTACATTTTGGTTTTTCTCTGCCATGCCTGCCACTCTTTCTATCGTATTTTAATTAGAGCGCTGGATTTCCAACACTTTATATTTAATGATGCCAACCGGTGTCTCCGCTTTTACGGTATCTCCTTCTTTTGCTCCAATCAGAGCCTTTCCAAGAGGGGATTCATTGGATATCTTGCCTTTTAAGCTGTTTGCCTCGGTGGAACCTACAATCTTAAAGGTCATTTCTTCCTTTAACTCCAAATCCTTGATGCGAACCTTACACCCGATGTTAATCTTATCAAGATCCACTTCATCTTCTACTACGACTTCCGCATTTTTCAGGATTTTTTCCAGTTCTTCAATTCTTGCTTCAATATCCCGCTGCTCATCCTTTGCTGCATCGTATTCCGCATTTTCAGATAAGTCTCCCTGTTCTCTTGCTTCCTTTATCTTCTGGGCTACTTCTTTTCTTTTGTACACCTTTAAATCATGCAGCTCATCTTCATATTTTTTCAGACCTTCATAGGTTAATATATTTTTCTTTTCTTCCATTTTCATTCACCTTTCTGCAATTTATGCGAAATACCCTTATAACCGCATTATTATACCGTACTTTTTAAGGCTCTGTCAAGGTATATCCCGGGGGATATGTAAGTTATTCCCTTTCCTTCTCTTCTCAGGTATTTTTCCTTCACCCCATCCGATAGAGCATCGAAATAAACACAGCCCTCTGCCAGATATTCGGCAGGAATCTGAAGATCATTTCTAATATCAACTACAATATGATATCTTTCCCCCATTTCTCTTGACCAGACCTGCGCCCTGCTATTTTTCCCCGTTTCACTTTCTTCCTGATTTTTTTCCAGACTTCCGGCTCTTTCTTTGCCTGCTGCCTCATCCTCCCAAACCGTAGTCCTGCTCTCCTCCTGTGAAACAGTAAAGGTAACGGTAAGCCCGCTTTCCTCATACATTTCCTCTGCCAGATATTCATAGGCTTCGCTGTCATCCACCAAAAATTCCAGATAATTCAGACTACTGCAATAAGGCATCAGCAGTTCCTTAAAATCCACACGGCTTTTATCCGCTATCAACACTTTCGTTGCCCTACGGAAAGCGCATTCCTTTTTTAAAAATTCTGCCAGACATGCCTCCAAAACGGCTAAAGGAAACTCTTCTGTAGTAACTGCCAGCAGCTTTTCCATTTTTCTGTTCAGCAGCATCCGATACAGCTTATTTTTCATTCCCTCCCATAATCCTTTGGGCTTTACGGAAATAAATTCCGGAAGCTTTAAAAAAGCCATAGGTTCTCCGCAGACAATCACTTCTTCCGGCTGCACCTTTTCCCTTAAAAAAGAAAACAGCTCTTTCCCATTTAGCTGCCTCTTTTCTCCCGGTATCCTAAAATATGACGGAGCTTTATTCATAACATTCCTGCTTTTTTTGTTTTCCTAACAGTATATGCTCTTACTTCTCCAAAAACAACTGCTCTATGCTGTCTCTTAACTGATCCATCGTTTCCATCTCATTGACTCTTCTTCTAAGCTCTGCAGAATGGGGAAGCCCGGTAGTATACCATGCCACATGCTTTCGCATTTCCCGGATTGCTGTGTATTCGCCCTTATAGGTCAGCTGCAGCTTTGCATGACGCAGAATGGTTTCTTTGATTTCCTGCAAAGATGGCTTTTCCGGCTCCTTTCCCGTTTCCAGATATTCTAAAATCTGTCTGAACAAAAAAGGATTTCCCCTTGCAGCCCTTCCTATCATAATGCCGTCACAGCCGGTTTGTTTCATGATTTCCTCAGCGCTTTTACCATCTACAATATCCCCGTTTCCGATAACCGGAATGGACACTGCCTCTTTTACCTGCCTGATGATGTCCCAATCCGCTTTTCCCGAATAATATTGTTCCCTTGTTCTCCCATGAACTGCTATAGCGGCTGCTCCCGCCTGTTCCAGTCTCTTTGCCAGCTCCACTGCATTGATCTGCTCATCACAAAAGCCTTTTCTTATTTTTACCGTTACCGGTTTTTTGATTGCCTTTGCGGTTTTTTCCACGATTTTTGCAGCCAGCTTCTCATCCTTCATAAGCGCTGAGCCTTCCCCGTTGTTCACCACCTTTGGCACAGGGCAGCCCATGTTGATATCCAATATAGAAAAAGGCCTTTCTTCAATCCTTTTTGCCATCTCACTCATAAGCTCCGGTTCTGACCCAAAAAGCTGCAAAGAAACGGGCAGCTCCTTAGGATGAATCTGCATCAGCTCTTCTGTATTCTTATTTTTATAATAAATGGCTTTTGCACTTACCATTTCCATACACAAAAGCCCTGCCCCCTGTTCCTTACAGAGCAAACGAAATGGCAGGTCGCATACCCCTGCCATAGGCGCTAATATAACCGGATTCTCCAAAGTTACATTGCCGATTGTAAGTGTCTTCATATGACTCTCCATAGTTTTATCTGATTTGTTATTGCTATTTGCCCACATTTTTTTCATAGATAATACGAAGGCCGTCCAAGGTCAAAGTCTTATCATAAATGTCTATGGCATCCGTTTCATCCGCAATAATCCTTCCAAGTCCTCCGGTAGCAATTACCTTTAAATCAGTAAGTCCGCTTTCCTTCTTTACCTGATGAATGATATACTCCGTCTGCCCAATCTGTCCATATACCAGCCCCGCCTGCATACTTGTAACGGTTTCCTTTGCTAGAATACTGGCAGGCTTGCGGATTTCAATTTTGGGAAGCTTTGCGGTTTCTTCCCAAAGGGCCCTTGCCGAAATGCCAATGCCCGGAGCGGTAATTCCCACTCCAAAGCAGCCGTCTGCCGTAACCAAATCATAGGTCGTGGCAGTGCCAAAGTCTATTACAAGTGCAGGTCCGCCGTATTTTGCATAAGCAGCTACCACATCCACGATCCGGTCCGCTCCAATTTCCCTTGGATTGTCCGTAGTAACCTTAATGCCTGTTTTTGTTCCAGGACCCACTACGATAGGATTGCTGCCGATATAGCGGACACATGCACCCACCAATGCATGCATCACGTTAGGAACTACGCTAGCAATAATGGCTCCTTCCACCTGTTCCCTTTCAATGCCGTTCATTCGCAAAAGATCCGTAAGCATCATTCCGTATTCATCAGAAGTTCTTGGAATTTTGGTTGTAATCCGAAAGGTGGTAAGCAGCTTTTCCCCATCATATGCTCCGCATGTAATATTCGTATTTCCTACATCAATGACTAAAATCATGTTTCTTCCTCCTATGGTTTCCTATCCTGATCCGGCTTTTGCTATTCCTCCGACGTTCCCTCTTCTTCAAGCAGGCTCCCAACATCTTCCTTCAAAATGAACACTTTATAGTATAAGCTTAATGACTCAAATAATTCCTGTCTTTTCCGCTTGATTTCCCCAATCAGAAGCCCACTGCTGATTTCATCATACAAAATATCCTCTTCTGCTGCATCGGTTTCTAAGGAAATGTTTCCGTCCTCCTCAAAAACAACGGTAAAAACGCCTCCTACCTCCTCCGTAAACAAAACCGCAATAATATGCAGCTCCTCCTTTATGGATTCCGGAAGACTGTTAAAGGTCTCATTAAAATAATATTTCTTTTCATAAGCATTGGCTCCGCAGAGCACCACTCTGTTCTCTTCCACGTTTTACTCCTTATACATAGCCATAAAGTCCCCTGACGGAAACTTCTCCGGCATATACTTTTACAAGCTGACCCTTTTCATCCTCTACTAAAAGTTCACCTTTTTCATTGATTCCTCCTGCAGTTCCTTCCCATTCCTGCTTGGGATCCAACACCTTCACTTTTTTGCCCCTGTTAATTAAAAGTTCGTTATATTCCTCCAAAAGCCCGCTTAAATCCTCCCGCTCCAGGAATTTTTCATAATCCTGTTCAAAATATTCCATTACAGAGACAACCAGTTGTGCCCTTGTAATCTTTTCTCCCTTTTCCAAAAAGAGGGATGTGGCAGTTTCTTTGATTTCCTCTGGAAATTCCTGTTCGTTCACATTGATTCCCGTACCAATCACTACCGAATGGATATAATCCGGCTCCGCATTCATTTCTGTCAGAATGCCGCAGACCTTTTTTTTATTTACGACAACATCATTGGGCCATTTGATAAATGCAGCAAGTCCTGTCTGCTCTCTGATTCCCTTTGCCACTGCCAGCGCCATGATCAAAGTCACCATGGAAGCCTTGTCCGGATTGTAAGAAGGCTTTAGGGCAATGGACATATAAATGGATGTTCCCTTTGGTGAGCTCCAGGAACGCCCTCTTCTTCCTTTTCCGCTGTTTTGTTTATCTGCAACTACCAGCGTGCCGTCGGAAGCACCTTCTTCAATCAATCGCTTTGCATCTGTATTGGTTGAACCGGTCTCTTCCAGACAGTAAAGCTGTCTGCCTGCCCATTTGGTATTGAGCCTGCCTGCAATTTCATTGACAGATAGAATATCCGGCTGATTCAACAGCTTATAGCCTTTATTTTTTACTGCTTCTATTTCGTAGCCTTCATCCTTTAGCTGGTTCATCACCTTCCAGACCGCAGTTCTTGATACCCCAAAATGATTGCACAGCTCCTGCCCGGACACATAATTCTTCCGTTCTCTTAAAAGGCTCAATATTTCTGTTTTCATATCCCCGATTCCTTTTCTATGCCCCCAAAGTAGCCGCCATAACAGCCTTAATGGTATGCATTCTGTTTTCGGCCTCGTCAAATACTACGGACTGGGCGGATTCAAATACCTCATCCGTCACTTCCATTTCCGTAATGCCGAATTTCTCTCCCATTTCCCTGCCGATTTTTGTATTCAAATCATGGAAGGCCGGGAGGCAGTGCATGAAAATAGCATTTTCCTTTGCATTTTCCATAATCTTCTTATTGACCTGATATGGTTTTAATTCTTTAATACGGCTTTCCCATACTTCATCCGGCTCTCCCATGGACACCCAGACATCGGTGCAGATCGCATCCGCATCCTTTGTTCCCGCCATGGCATCTTCTGTTAAAGTAATGGTTGCTCCTGTTTCCTTGGCAATGGCTTCACACTGTTCCACCAGTTCCTGATCCGGAAAATATGCCTTTGGCGCACAGGCAACAAAATTCATGCCAAGCTTTGCACACACAACCATATAGGAGTTTCCCATATTATATCTTGCGTCACCCATATAAGCCAGAGTGATTCCTTTTAATGTTCCAAGATGCTCCCGGATGGTCAACATATCCGCCAGCATCTGGGTTGGATGAAATTCGTTGGTAAGCCCGTTCCATACGGGAACCCCCGCATTTCTTGCAAGCTCCTCCACGATTTCCTGTTCAAATCCACGATATTCAATGCCCTCATACATTCTGCCAAGCACTCTTGCCGTGTCTTCAATGCTTTCCTTCTTGCCTATCTGTGAGCCGTTTGGTTCTAAATAGGTTGTTCCCATTCCCAGATCATGGGCAGCCACCTCAAAGGAACAACGGGTCCTTGTACTGGTTTTCTCAAAAATCAGGGCAACATTCTTTCCTCTCAGCGTATCTACCGGAATGCCCTTTTTCTTCTTTTCCTTCAGCTCTGCTGCCAAATCCAATAAATATAGTATTTCCTCTGGAGTAAAATCCAGAAGCTTTAAAAAATGTCTTCCTTTTAAATTGATATCTGCCATATGAACTCACGTCTCCTTTACTTTTTTCTATTTATGTACTGATAACTCTATATGTAACATAATAAAGGGCGGTCCCTAAGAAGGAATCGCCCTGTTATGCTTTTTACTTTTGTGCCATTACTTCTTTCATGCTGGTTGCAAGTCCTGCAAGAGACTGAATCTCAGAAGGAATAATAATCTTTGTTGCATTTCCGTTTGCCGCTTTTTCGAAGGATTCCAGACTCTTTAAATGAAGCACTGCTTCGTCTGCTCCGGCCTCCTTCAGCATACGGATACCATCTGCGCTGGCCTGCTGTACTTTCAGGATTGCTTCTGCCTGACCTTCTGCTTCACGAATCATCTTTTCCTTTTGAGCTTCTGCACGAAGGATTGCGGATTGCTTTTCAGCTTCTGCTTCCAGAATTGCGGATTCCTTTTTACCTTCTGCTACAAGAATGGTAGATTTCTTTTCACCTTCTGCGCGAAGAATTGCTTCACGACGTTCACGTTCCGCCTTCATCTGCTTCTCCATGGCATCCTGAATGGCTGCAGGAGGAATGATATTCTTTAACTCTACACGATTTACCTTAATACCCCATGGGTCAGTGGCAATATCCAAAGTGCTGCTCATTTTGGAGTTGATCATTTCCCTTGAAGTCAATGTCTGATCCAGCTCAATTTCACCGATAATATTACGAAGTGTGGTAGCTGTCAGATTTTCAATCGCCATGATTGGATTTTCCACTCCGTAAGCATACAGCTTAGGGTCTGTAATCTGATAAAATACTACCGTATCAATTCTCATGGTTACATTATCCTTGGTAATAACCGGCTGTGGCGCAAAATCCACTACCTGCTCTTTTAATATAACCTTTTTGGCTACTGTGTCGATAAAAGGTACTTTAAAATGCAGACCTACCGACCAGGTTCCCTGATAAGCTCCTAAACGTTCTACTACATAGGCATGTGCCTGAGGCACGATCTTAATGCAAGATACTACAATACAGATGATAATGATTAGCAATATAATTGCTGCTACTACTGATTCCATTCTTCTAATCCTCTTTTCTTTCTTCTACAATAAGCTTTGCACCATCAATTGCTCGAATGATAACTACCGTACCAACCGGTATGGTTTTGGATTTGTCTATATTCCTTCCCATCCATTCAACCCCATTAATGGTTACCCTTCCGGCTCCCTGCAGATTATCAATTTCGCTGATGACAATTGCCTGCATTCCTACAAGACTTTCCGCATTTGTCTTTATTCTGTCTTTATTGAAATACTTAACCGCAATCGGTCTTGTAAAAACCAGCAATATGCCTGATACAAGAACAAACAGTACAACCTGGACAAATATCGGCGCTCCCAGCATGGCTGCCAAAGACGCAATCAATGCACCGCCTGCAAACCAAATGGTAGCCAACCCTAATGTAGCCAGCTCCACTACGATAAACACAACAAGCAATACAAGCCATATAAGCACCGGCTGCGCCATAGATGCTGCATTTGATAGAATCATCATATGCTTCTCCCCTTTTCTTTTGTTATCACTTATCATACTATATATTATTTTAT
>CAMWWJ010000061.1 GCA_947177925.1 uncultured Lachnospiraceae bacterium | reverse complement strand
TAAAGAAAAAGCCTGAAAAATCAATGATTTAGGGCTTGACATTATAGGAAGGAGAATGATTATGTTTGAGCAAGATTATGTAATGAGGCTCATCAAAGAAATGGTGCGAGCTATTTTAAAACTATTATTCAACATTGATACGGAATCTCCAACAGTAGAATTGTTGGAAAACAAAGAAGAAAAGGAAACATTAGAAAATTTATTAGACATGGTTGACGCTGGAAAAATCAATGAAGCAGAAAACAGATTATATGATTTAATCAGTGATACAGATATGGGGAGTTTAGAAATCGCACTATTGTTTTATTCCTACTTAAATGATAAAACAGATGAGTTTTTAGAAGTAAATGATTTCTGCCGAGCAGAAATAAAATTGGGAATGGAAAATTTGGCTGATATATTTGGTTTAAGCAGTATCGCCAAGATGTTTTTGAAAGACTATTAATCACATTGTCTGGTTATCCGTTGAGTCAGATAACCAGACAAATTCCAGTTTATCAATGAACCATATCAAAATATAACTTTTGAAAGGAAATACCCTATGAAAACCAAAGACGAATTACCAGAATGTCCTGTTGCTACTACAGTATCTATGATTGGAAGTAAATGGAAGCTGTTAATCATACGAAATCTTCTTGTCCGCCCCTGGCGGTTCAATGAATTGAAAAAGGACTTAGACGGAATCAGCCAAAAGGTATTGACGGATTCCCTGCGTGCCATGGAAGATGATGGCATTATTACAAGAACAGTTTATCCCGAAGTGCCACCTCGTGTAGAGTATTCCCTAAGTGAATTGGGGGAATCCATGCGTCCGATTCTGGACGCAATGTGGCAATGGGGGACAGAATATAAAAATACATTTTCTTAACTGATAGAAAGTGAGCCGCCAACAACTTTGGCGGCTCAAATGCTACAATCATTTGAACTTTTTCTACCGTGAAACGGTAAACGTATTACACAGTTCCAGATAGCAAAAGTTACTGTCTGAAATCAAGTTGAACCAGTTTTTTTCCATTGGGTAATATTTGTTCCTTTTTGGTTATCAAACAATAATTTATTTCTTTCATAACGATAGTTAATTCATCTTCCTGTATTTGATGATGTACTTGCTCCAATCCGTCAAACACATGCAGATACGGGGAATCTGATACCCAATTATCTTCCATATTAATTTGAATAATACAGGAAACATACTCGGGATTCACATGCCGGATTGTTTTCTGAAAGCATTCATAGCCTATATACTCAATAAGCAGATTCGCAATGACCATATCGGCTTTTGGCAGCTCATTTGTTTCTTCCACTAAATTGATACATAAACATTCCAGAAATCCGTCTAAATCCGGGTATCTGCCAACAACTTCTTTCAAATAGGAGGCATTTACATCTACTCCATATACTCTTTCCAGTTTGTCTTTTGGTATATGCTCAAGACCATTGCCGCCTGCAATCCCCAATATCATTACGCTAGAGACCGGATAAGCATTAAATTGACCTTTCATCAGTTCGTTCATAGCCTGCAACTGTCTAACGGAATCAAGTTTCATATGATTTTCATAATCAGCTAATGGAATTTCTTCCCACGGATTTTTCATTTGATTACCTCTTTTCTATAAATAAGCTTTCCCTCATAAGGGCAAGACAAGGGCAGCAAATCATATAACCGATTATACACAATATGTACAGACTGTGCAAACTGATTGAAATCCCACTGGACAATTCCCTAAAACCTTTTTAATATAATATGGAATACTTTACGGAGGAACCCAAACATGCCCACCACAACCATTACAAAACAATTCTGGCAGAATGTACTGCCCTCCATGACCGCCTTTGCCTTTACCGGAATCTATTCCATTGTAGATGGGATTTTTGTAGGAAGAAGTGTTGGAGATGTAGGGCTTGCCGCCATCAATATAGCCTATCCAATTACTTCCCTAATTCAGTCCATGGGAACCGGAATCGGCATGGCAGGCGCTATTTTAATCGCAATCAGCCAGGGACGGAAAGAAAAACATACGGAAAAGCTCTATTTGGGCAATACACTTTTACTGCTTCTTTTGATGAGCATTGGGATGATGACTGTTTTCAGCTTTCTGTATCTGCCCGTCTTAACTTTTTTTGGGGCTAAAGGCATATTATATGAACATGCTGCCGCATATTTAAAAATCATCGTTATGGGAACCGTTTTTCAGATGATTGCTACCGGACTTGTGCCTATCATCCGAAATTACAACGGAGCCTTTTTTGCCATGGTCTCCATGGTGACAGGATTTATTTCCAATATTTTTCTGGACTGGCTTTTTGTTTCAAAGCTTAGTTACGGCACTTCAGGCGCTGCCCTTGCCACCGTCTTAAGTCAGGGCATTACCCTGCTTTTCTGTATGATATTTTTTGCCTGTCACAAGGCAATCCTTTCGGGCATGTCCCTTCGGCTTACAAAAAAGACGTTCCCCACTATTTTTCTGACAGCACTGTCCCCTTTTGGGCTTACCTTCAGTCCAAGCATTATCATTGCCATACTGAACAAAGGCGCCATTGTCTACGGAGACGAACTATCTGTTGCCTGCTATGCGGTCATCAGCTATGTGACCTGTGTCCTTCAGCTTCTTTTTCAGGGAATCGGCGATGGAACACAGCCCCTTTTGGGCAATTATTATGGCTCTGGAAACAATGTGGCACTAAAAAAAGTGCTAAAGCTTTCCTATTGCTTTTCCCTTGCTGTAGGATTTTCAGGCGTAGCAGTTTTATTTCTTTTAAACAACCAAATGCCCTACTGGTTCGGCACCTCACCAGAAGTTGCCTCCCAGTTTCAAAAAGTAGTCCCCTGCTTTTATGTGGGCTTACTCTTCGTATCTTACCTTCGGATTACCATATCCTATTTTTATGCAACGGAAAAAAATACCTTTGCCAGCATACTGATTTACGGAGAACCCGCTCTGCTTGCCCTCTTCATTGCATTCGTTTTTCCAACGTTTTTGGGAATCAATGGAGTCTGGCTGTCCGTTCCTATAACCCAGTTTCTCCTAACATGTCTTGCCATCTTTTTCCGCAAAAACTACCGGCTGAGATAAAACAGCAACAGAGGGATGCAGGCGTATTCCTCTGTTGCGTCCGCTCCGCCACCCCCACTCTTTTGCTTCCACTCTAAAACACAAGCTGCACCAGAAGCATATAACAAATCGTTCCTCCGGCTATGGAAAACAGCATTTGTCGTTTCCAAAGGTGCAATAAGACCACAAACAGAATAGAAATCAATTCTGGAATACCATGGCTTCCTGCAAAGATAGTGACCCCTTTCAGGCAGTAAACCACCAACAGACCAAACACCGCTGCCGGAAGCACCTTTCCCAAATACTGGATATATTTTGGCGTAGGCTTCCCGGATGGAAACACCAGAAACGGCAGGAATCTGGTAACCATCGTTCCAAGAACCACCATCAGGATTGTAATCATCTGTTCCGTTACATTCATGCCGTTTCACCGCCTTTCTCAATAGGGGTACGAAGTAAGGTAAGAATGCCCAATATGGCAATCATTGCCGGAATGATGAACTGCTCCGCCCCAAAGGCAATCAGGCACAAGAAAGAAATTCCCAGTCCCAGCAGGGCGCTTGTATGCTTTTTCTCCTTCATCCACTGCTCCATAAAAATCACCACGAACATGGCCGTCATCACAAACTCAAGCCCCTCTGTATTAAAATGAATCAGAGAACCGAAAATACCCCCAAGAGTGGAACCGGAAAACCAGTAAAAATGATTGAACAGGGTTACAAAAAACATAAACCACCCTCTGTCCACATCTTTGGGAATATCCGCCGTATAATTGATGGAAAAGCTTTCATCACACATTCCGAAAATCAGATAAAACTTTTTCCATCCCATCCCTCTATACTTATCCAGCATGGAAATCCCGTAAAACAAATGTCTTGCATTGATCATCAATGTCATGGCAAATGCCTGCAGGGGATTAAATGCTCCAAGGAGCATATTGACCGTAACAAATTCTATGGACCCGGCAAAAATGGTCAGACTCATCAGCATGGGATACCAGAAACTGAAGCCTGATACATTCATGTAAATGCCATAGGTCAGACTTAAGAACCAAAAGCCTGCAAAAATAGGAATCGTATGGGGAAAGGCTGCTTTTGCCGCCTTCCATACAGGGCTTTTTTCTTTTTTCATGCTCAAAAACCATCCTCTCCCTTCAATTTTGAATAATATGAATCATATGGCTATTTCAATCAAAAATCATAAGAATCAAATCACTATTTTAAATATTTTGAAGTAAATTATATTATTTCAATATTCGATCCAAAAGATAGACCCGGTTAAAGGGAATGGAAAAGTAGTAGCCTGCCACAAACTCCTTTGTATATTCCATCACTTCCCTTGCAATGGAAACCCCTACCGCTTCGCCTTCCTCTCTTGTCATGTCTTCTCGATACCGCTCAATGGTTTCCTCCGTCACGGAAATGCCCGCCATTTCATTTTTCATAAACAACGCATTCTTCCTGCTGACAAGAGGCATAATGCCGCAAAGGATTCTGGCAGGAGCCTGTATGCTCATTTCCCGAAGCCTGTCAGCGTCGGACTTTGTAAACAAAGGCTGGGTCAAAAAGAAGCTTGCTCCTGCTTCCATCTTCTTTTTCATCCTTCCTATTTCCACATCCATATTGGGACGGTTATAGTTGATGGCGCCTCCATATACCATAGGGTCTTTTGCAAATTCCTCCTCATTCATCTCCTGAATGATCCGCATAAGTCCTACGGAATCAAAATTGTATACGCTTTTTATTTCCCTGCGCATGATTTGTGGGACAGGGTCCCCCGTTACCACTAACAGATTCCGGATTCCATTCATATAAGCCCCAAGCAGCTGGGAGCGGATGGCAATGGAATTTTTGTCCCTGCAGCAAATATGAGGCATCGGACAGATTCCCGTCTTTTCCATGACCTTTACTCCGATTAAAACAGAGTCTGCCCTTGTCCTGCCTGAAGGGGAATCCGGAAAGGTAACCGTATCCGTCCTGTGTGCCTTCAAATAGTTAGCAGCATCTAATATCTTTTCGTCATCTGCCTGAAAGGGCGGTGCCAGCTCCACGGCAATGAGCTTTTCCTCCTTCCCTGCTCCTTCATAAAAGGCATGCTTCGGTTTTGTCTTTCCAGCAGATGTCTTTCTCTCCTCCCCCTCTTTTTCTCCAAACAAGGATGGAGCCAAAACTGATTTTTTCAGATTTACTTTTTGGGCCAGCTTTTTTATGTACCCCGGAGAAGTGCCGCAACAGCCCCCAATCAAATCTGCCCCCATATCCGCAAGCTTTAAAAGCCTGTCCGCAAAATAATCCCGGTTTTCCAGAAATACCATCCGGTCCTTGATCAGCTTTGGATAACTGGCATTGGGGAGCACCGAAATATATTTATCCGTCCTTATGTCAAGCTCACTAATAATCCGATACAGATGCCCCGGTCCCACACCACAATTAAGCCCTATTCCGTCTACTTCCTTATCATCGGAAAGCTCTTCAAAAATACGCTTTATGCTGATACCACTGTTGGTATAGCCATATTGATTGACACTAAACTGCACCAGTATGAAGATATCGTGTTCTTTTCTGACCGCCTCGATCACAGCCCTGATTGGTTCATAGTCCGGAAAGGTTTCAAATACCAGTGCATCCACTCCTTCCGAAAGCATCGTCTCACAAATGCTTTTGTACTCCAAAAAAGCTGCCTCTCCCGTTATTTCCGCTCTTCCCGGAATCGGGCCTATGTCACCTGCCACAAATACGGTATGCTCCGCTTCCCCTGCCGCTTCTTTTGCAATCCGGCAGGCGCTTTTTATGTTTTTAAGAAGCTCCTCTTTTGTACAGCGCAATGTTTCCCTGTTGGCTGCAAAGGTATTGGTGCGTATCATCACCGCTCCCGCTTCTATATATTCTTTATGAATCTGTTTTACAAGCTCCGGTCTTGTAACATTTGCCGCCTCCGGAAGCATGTCTTCTCCGGAAATTCCTGCAAAATAGGTTCCAAAAGCGCCATCCATCAATATCTTATTCTGTTTTATGTATTCCCTAAGCTGCATATGTCCTATATCCTCTTACTTTCTCTTTTTTCCCAGGACAAGTATATCACAAATTTAAAAAACGGGCACCCTTTTTAATCGGGGGCCCAGTCTGGAAAGCAGTTCGTTTGTAATGGTGTCTGCCTGATATGCCAGTTCCTCTGCGGAAATTTCCTCTAATCCGTCCCTGCCGATGAGAACTGCTTCATCGCCCGGCTTTATCCCTTCTTCTCCCGTAATGTCCACCGCAAGCTGGTCCATACAGATCCGCCCCACAATAGGCATTCTCTTTCCGTGAATCAGCACGCTTCCCTTCCCGCAGGAAAGATTTCTGGGAAGTCCGTCCGCATATCCGATAGGCAGTATGGCAATGCGGCTGTCTCTTTCTGCCGTAAAAGTTCTTCCGTAGCTGACGGTCTCTCCGGCTTCGATTTCCCGAATCAGCCCCACCCTTGCCTTTAAGGACAATACCGGAAGCAGATCCGGCTTCTGCCTTGTTACATCACCCAGAGCGCTTTTTACTCCATACAGTGCAATTCCCATTCTGGCAAGGTCACAGGACAGGCCCGGATAGTTCAAAAGACCGTAGCTGCTTTGCAGATGTACTTTTATGTCCGGATGTTCCTTTACCTTTAAAACATCCAACAGCTCATAAAACCGTTTGATCTGGTTTTCTGTATATTCTACATCCTCTTTTTCGAGACTGTCCGCTACGCATAAATGTGTGTAGATTCCGGTTACCTTTAAGCAACTTAGATGAAAGATCCCGGAAATCTGCTCCACATGGCGGCTGTCGATTCCAAGCCTGTGCATTCCCGTATCAATTTTGATATGAACCGGTAAATGCAGCCCGCAGGCATTCAGCTCTTTTGCATACTCATAATCGATTACAGTCTGCACCAGCCTGTACTTTTTTAACTGCCTGCTTCTTCTGATATCCGTATAGCCCAAAATCAGTATTTCTTCTGTAATACCATGTTTCCTTAAGGCAATTCCTTCTTCCAAGGAAGCCACTGCAAACTGTCTGACTCCTTCTTTCCTCAGACAATCCGCCGTCAGATTGGCGCCATGACCGTAAGCGTTTGCCTTTACCACTGCCATCAGCTCACATTGCCCGGGCATAATCGCCTTAAGTGCTCCCGCATTATGCCTTAGGTTTGAAAGATTGATTTCCACCCATGCCCGTTCTTTTCCCTCCGGGTCCTTTCCCGTGCTTTTTTTCTTTTCCGGCCCATCCTTTCTTCCCTTCCGCATTCCCCATAAGCCCAAAAGCAACAGGGCGCACAAAAGGGATTCTGCCGAAACTGCAAGATAATGCAGCAAGCTGTTTTCAATGAACCACTTCTCCATATGCAGTGCTTTTGCTCCCATTCTGGTAAGCACAATCATATAAGGATGGATGATATAAATGAGCATGGCCATCTTACGAAGCAGAGGATTCCCTTTTTGACGAAAAGCCGTCAAAAGCCAGAACAGAAAATACATGGTGGGAAGGAGCATCACATACATGCTGTCATGTCTCTGGATGGAAAAACGGTGTAAAAGCATTCCTTCCGCCGTCATTGCCAGAAAGCATTCTGCCAGCCCTGCTGCCGGTACCACAAAGGATATGTGATGTGGCTTTCCTTTCCCTGCAGACAGCTTTCCTGCCCATATGCTTCCCATCAAAAAAAATACCGGTGCAAAGAAAATACCGTTCCTGGTATATGCAGATATGGAAAAGATTCTTTCATACAGGCCTGACAAACCCGGAATTCCCTTTATGATCCCGTAATAGCTGTCCCCAAACAGCCCGATCAGATAAAGAACCAGAGAAACGGAGAGGGCGCCCTTATTTCCAAGCTTTTTCAGCAAAAAGTAAGCAACGGCTGCCCCCTCTATCGCTGCCGGAAGATACCAGAGTTGATAAAAGGTGCCGTCAAAGAAAATATCTTTTAGAAAATTCTTTAAAAAACCTTCCATTTGGAAATAATGATTATATAAATTCAGAGGCACGTACAGCAGCATGGAAATTCCATAAAGGATTGCCGTTTTTTTCATAAATTTCCTTACTGTTCCGCCCGTATTTTCCCCTTTTAATACAAAGAAACCGCTTACCATAAAGAAGAATGGAACCGCAATTCTCGCCAGTATTCTTGTCAGGAAAAAATCCCCGGTTTCCGTAAAAGCAAGAAGCGGCGACGTATGGATTGCCACTACAAGAAATGCTGCTACCATACGAAAATCATCCAATCCGCCGTATTCACTTCCCCCATTTTGTTTCATTTCCTTGAAAGCTTCTGTCCTAAGCATGTTCATTCCTCCAGATAGTAACGATACAGCCGTCCACATTATTGCCGGAAATCTGATACAGACATTCTTCCGGTATGGAAAGCATCGCTTTTTTCTTTTTGGAAAGGGGCACAAAAAATACTTCCGCCTGCCTTCCCGCCTCTTTTTCATAGAAATAGTGTTGTTCCTCCATGGGAAATTCCTTTAGCATTTCGATATATTCCTCTAAGGAAATCCCCTGTTCCTTCATGATTTTGGAGTGGGGGTATCCCACATAGCGAAAATGCCATGGCTCGTGGGCTATTTTGGTAATGGGCTCCTTTCCCCTCTCATATCGTTCAATAAATCCATATTCCGGCGCTATCTGCCTGAATCTGCCGCATATTCCTTCATAGGGAAAATCAGGACGTATAAAGTCGATTACTTCTTTTTTCAGCCCCAGATCAATGGCAAGGCCGGTCTGGTGTTCACTATGCCCCGGAAGGGCAACGTATTTTCTTGTAAACTCTTCTCCGTTTTCTTTTATGGAATCCTCCCAGATTCTGGTCTGCTCCTCACCGGAGCGATAACCGCTGACAGGAATGATTTCCTTTTCGCCGCCGATATCCTGTATCATATGGGACAGCACCGTTGCTGCTTTTTTCTGAAGCAGTATATTTGGATATTCTTCATCTACAGCCATGAAGGAAGGAGCATGATGCTGTGTCCGGGGAAAGAAATTCTTTGATAAAGTTTCTTGATATTGCAGGTTCCGGGAAAATGATGGGATGTCTTCTTCCTGAAAGAAAAGCGGGTGTTCCTCATTTACCAAAATCAAATCTCCCGAAAAGATATCTTCATATTGTAATTTCATGTTTTTCATTGCCTCATCCCCAGTTCAATCAGTCTGTCCAGTATTTCTCCAAAAGACATGCCGATTCCTTTCATCATGTTGGGATACCTGCTGTGGGAGGTAAAGCCGGGAATCGTATTGACTTCGTTAAAGACGCTTTCTCCTGTTTTGGTAAAAAATAGATCCACTCTGGCAAAGCCCCTGCAGCCCAGCGCTTTATAGATGACCTTTGCAGTCTCCTTTATTCTTTCTTCCGTTTTTTCATCAAACCTTGCAGGCATATGGATTTTGGAGCTTTTCAACGTGTATTTTTCCGTATAATCGAAAAAGCCCTGACTCAATTCAATTTCATCCACTCTTCCAACAATGAGCTCTTCATTTCCCAAAACAGCACAGCCTACTTCAAACCCGTCAATATTCTCCTCTGCGATAACGATACTGTCATATTGGAACGCCTGCTCTATGGCGGCTGAAAGCTGTTGCTTTTCGCTAACCTTTGTGATGCCAAAGGAAGAACCTGCTCTGAGGGGCTTTACAAACAAGGGATAGCCCAGGGCTTCCACTTGGTTCATCATCTCCTTTTCCTCCCACTGTCCTTTTTCCAAAACTACCGCCTTTGGCACCGAAATTCCATAGGCAGCCGCCAGTCTGTGTGCCCGGTCCTTATCCATGCAAAGGGCTGAGGAAAGGGTATCACAGCCGATAATGGGAATGCCGGAAAGCTCAATCAGTCCCTGCATGGTGCCGTCTTCTCCGTTTTTTCCATGCAACACCGGGAATACGGCATCCATAGGGATGATAACTGGTTGATTGGATTCCATTTGCAGGATTCCGTGATGGGTTTTATCCGGGGAGAGGATTGCAGGAATACAGTCCTTTTTTTGTTCGTACCAGGTGTCCTTTAAAATTCCTTCGTAATTGCCTGTATAATGGAACCATCTGCCTTCTTTTGTAATGCCGAGGGGATATACTTCATATTTTTCCCTGTCTAAATTGCTTAAGATGGCATGTGCGGATTGTAAGGATACCGGATATTCACTGGAACAGCCTCCGAAAATTACTGCTAAATTCATGTTTGATTTCCTCCTTTGGGGCGGTTTTTCAACGAAAAAACAGCCTTTTGATTTCTGTATTATCATACTAGAAATCAAAAAGCTGTTTTTCCGCTTTCCCTTATGAAATTCTCACATTCTTGTGACGAAATTCTTATGAATTTCTTATGGTTTTGTAAGATATGCAACTGCTCTTTCTTTTGCCATTGAACGATTTTCCCTATTATTTCCATGCTAGGCTTTCCGGAATGTTATGCGACAAGCACCTCCCCACTTTTGGATGCAAAAAAGACACTTACTAAATCAGCAAATGTCTTTTTTTAAATTATGCTTTCACGCATTTACGTTCCTGAAGCATCTTCTTAATTCTTTCAGCCCCTTTTTTTGTATCTGCAATAATTTCCTCCGGTGTCATCTGAATATGCCTTAATGAATTATATTCCCGAATCTTCCGAATGTCTTCAACATCAAATCTTTCACTTACTACTGGCTCACTCATCATCATCACCTTCTTCCAGCAAAACAGAGGGCGGATAAATCAGCAAATCCTTATACCCTTCAAGAGTCGTAACTACTTTTACACCTTTCACTGTCTTTACATTGACAATATGCTTGAAATTCCACGAAATAATAACATCGCATCCTGCAAGAAGTGCAGCTGCTATATGCTGACAATCATCAAAACTTTTTTTCTTTAGTATGCCAAAGTCTATAAACTTCCCAGCAAGTTCAATGGTATTGCTGTCCGTTTCCACCTCATGATATTCAATCTGATCCAGATAGTCCAAAAGAATATTCAACTTCTCCTCACTGCACCTATCAATCTCCCTGAAAACAATATCTGACACATAAACTTCATATACGCCTTCCTTGAACAGTTCCCAAAGTGACAATGTATCCTGCATTTTTTCCGGAGCATCCTTCTGATACAAATAACTGACCACCGAAGTATCCAAATATACTTTTAGCCTTTTCATCTGACACCTCCGTTCCGTTTATAAACTGCTCTGCTTACTCTTATTATACCTTTTTACTGCCGGAAGTACAACAAAAGTTTTACTCTAACTAAAAATCAGAAGCATACAAAGATAACATATACTACCGACTTTTTAACTATATCAATAGCAAAAAGGCTAAACACTGCTTCGCTTTTTCAACAACAAATTTCCGAATTGGTGTTTCAGAAATTAATATCCAAACCAGTTCATCATAGTCCTAAAGCATTATGCAGATATCAAACGTACCAAAGCCTGCATCTGCCATTTTTTCTGCCCATGCATTTTTTATCAAAAAGTCCATTACCTTTGAAACCTGACCGATACTGCATTTCACCGTTTCTGAGAGATGCTTTAACCTCCATACCTTCTTTATATCTGCAAAAAGTTCTCGCAATATCAGAGATGATATCACTGCGGATTGCTCAAATATGGAGGTTGACGCTATGCTCCTTTCTGGGCTTAGGTTCTTATTTCCCCGTTCAGAGAGGTAAATAGAATGTCCGACAAACCAACAGTTTCCGGCATAATCAAAGTATCCAACACCGTTTTTCTCATATATATCCGCAGTTCTTTCCGATATATATGGAGACACCAATACACAATCTCCCTTATCCTCCCCTCGTTTCTCTAATAACTGCATCACACTAGATGGATATGATTTTAGCATGGTGTACACATGTATTTTAAACTCAAATCCATCATCCATCTCAATAGCGGCAACAAATCCATATTCTGTTAATGCACTAACTTCATATTTTTGAATGTTGGGAAGTTTGAGAAATTTTTCGCCACACATTCCATTGAAGACATTAATTTCACTCCGTTTACCACTTTCACTCATATAGTGAAATCGATTATATCAGTGAAACTTCCTTGTATCAACTTTTTCTGTCTTATTATCACTTAGCTTTTTATCGTATTAAAGCTCTTTTCAATCTGTGTAATTCCTGTACAAATTTTCGTCCTTGAAAATCTTTCAGAACATGTTTTCCATATTCAGCACGCATTTTACCATTTTCTTCATGTATTATCACCTCATATTTGAATTGAGTAACTGACAATTACCCAATTTGATTTTATATATTTAACAATCAAAAACCATTAAAAACCAACCTAACATTATCTACTAAACGGTCATAGCTTATATTTTTTATTCTAATACTCTCTCTTAGTATTTCACCTCGCATCCGCTTGGCATTAACTTCCCGTTATCTTGAATCCAACGATTCCAGTCCTTTATCTGTGATAATTCTTTTCCCACAGGATTTGGCTCAACATTTGCGTTTTATATCTTATAATCAACATATACATCTTCAAATTGCTATATTTCATCCTTACAATTTACCAATCTAAATTGCTTTGATCCACATATTGGACATGATTTAGCTTTAAATTTTACCGAATCATAATCAATTGAAAAACAATCCTCGCAAAACATGTAATCTTTCATCACTGCAACCTTACGTTTATTGTCTATATACATTTTCAAATTAGTTTTAAATGGATTGTTTCCCAAAATAAAATCTGGCAACAACAATAAAGATGATTTTAATTTCAAAAAAACATCTTCTGTTTTTATTTCCAAATAATCATATTCTTCATACATAAAT
>CAMWWJ010000060.1 GCA_947177925.1 uncultured Lachnospiraceae bacterium | reverse complement strand
GTCATATATATAAGAAAAAGGATATTTTTTCAACATGAACCAACAGTACATAGTTGTTTCCTTTGAACATGAAAATGACAGCAGAGCAAAATTAAGCTTTTGCGAAAAGAACGATCGGGAGTATAAAATATACTTGAACAATTGCAAGGCGTATAGTGGCAAATGTGGATTTACAAATAAGAAAACAGAAGGAGACAGGAAGACACCTATAGGTAATTATCCCATTACTTCGGGCTTTGGCATGGAGCGGATAGAAGGAGTAAAGATACCATACGTGATAACAAGCAGCAGACATGTCTGGGTGGATGCAAGTAATAAGTGAACTGATTGTAAATATATTTTCATGGTGCAGAAACAATATCGGAGATACGGCCGCAATTTTGTCAGTATTGCTGGTAGTGTGGGAACTGAGAAAAACAAAATTGAACAATTATCTGCTCAATATGGATTTGCTGCGCCAGGAAGAGCCTCAAGTAATCGGCATTGATGATTTTTGGATAAATCTTGGATATTTACAAAGAAAGTATCAAAAAGAAAGACGGATTAGAAGATACATTGGAAAGAGAACCGGTTATGGAGCAAAAAAGAAACAATCTTATACAAAAGAATAAGAATGGCAATAAATCGGATTTGCTGGAATTTCCAAAACCAATATGTTACAATAAATCTGTATCTGAAAGAAGATTTCGGGGATGATATAGATATTCAAAGACTTAAGCTTCTGCAATATTGACAGGCAGTAAATTATATGCAAATATAAACATGGAAGATTTTAACATGAGCTAAGCAGTTTATACAAGGTAACTCCCCGCCATAAAGCCGGGGAATGTACAAGGTAACTCCCCGCCATAAAGCCGGGGAATGTACAAGGTAACTCCCCGCCATTAAGCCGGGGAATATACAAAGAAAGTCCCCGCCATTAAGCCGGGGAATATGCAAGGAAAGTCCCCGCCATAAAGCCGGGGAATATAAAAGGAGACAAGTCATGGCAAACAAACAAATCAAAATCGGAGATACATTAGTTACGGAAAACAGCAGCCCTTACATGATAGCGGAAATCGGAATCAATCATAACGGGGATATTCAAATAGCAAAGAAATTAATCGATGCGGCAAATGCCACTGGCTGGGATAATGTAAAATTTCAGAAGCGCACGCCGGAGCTGGCAGTGCCGGAGGCACAGAAATCCGTTCCAAGGGAGACGCCTTGGGGCACGATGACCTATCTGGAATATAAATACCGGGTAGAATTTGAAAAAGAGCAGTATGATATCATTGATGCATATTGCAGGGACAAAGGGATGACCTGGAGCGCTTCGCCCTGGGACATGCCAAGTCTGGAATTTTTACTTCAATATGAAGTCCCATACATTAAAGTGGCAAGTGCATCAAACGGCAGGGATGATATGATTGCAGAGGCGGCAAAATCAGGAAAGCCGGTTATTTTATCCACTGGAATGACCACCATGGAAGAGGTGGACCATGCTGTGGAGGTGCTTGAGAAATACGGAAAAGGAGATTATATCCTGCTTCATACAAACAGCGCTTATCCGGCTCCGGTAAAGGATTTGAACCTTCGTATGATTGAAACACTGCGGAATAGATTTGACTGTCTTGTGGGCTATAGCGGACATGAGGCAAATTTGGAGCCTACCATTGCAGCGGTGGCATTGGGAGCCTGTGTGATTGAAAGACATGTTACGTTATCTCATGACATGTGGGGAAGCGATCAGAAGGCAAGCCTGGAGGTACATGCAATGGATATGCTAAAGAAGCGCATTCAGGATGTCCATATGGCACTTGGAACAGGAGAAAAATATATGTCTGACAGCGAAGCGGTCCAAAGGAAGAAGCTTCGCACCGTGTAATGCCGGTAAATGATATAAATAAGCATAAAAAGGAAATTTAAATTTTATTTTATAAATTAAGCGCTAAGGAGAATTTAGGATGAAAATTGCAGTAGTTGGAACGGGTTATGTGGGACTGGTAACAGGTACATGCTTCTCAGACATGGGAAATGATGTGTGGTGCGTGGATGTGGATGAAGAAAAAATCCAACGGCTGAAACAAGGAATCATTCCCATTTATGAGCCGGGGCTGGAAAATCTGGTATTGAACAATTACAAAATAGGACATCTACGTTTTACAACAGACATCAACCAGGCTCTGGAAAAAGCAAATGTATGCTTTATTGCGGTAGGCACGCCCATGGGAGAGGATGGAAGCGCAGACCTGCATTATGTATTAGAAGTGGCAAAGAGCATTGGAAGAGGCATGAAGCGGCATATGTATGTGGTGGATAAATCTACGGTGCCGGTAGGAACGGCAGAAAAGGTAAGAGCAGCTATTCAGGCTGAGCTGGATGCCAGAAACAGTGATCTGACCTTTGATGTGATTTCCAATCCGGAATTTTTAAAAGAGGGAAGTGCAGTAGGTGACTGTATGCGGCCTGACCGTATTGTAATCGGTGCGGACAATGAAGAGGCAGCAGAGGTGATGTGCCAGCTGTATACTCCCTATGTGAGAAATACGGAAAATTTTATCATAATGGATATTGCCAGTGCAGAAATGACCAAATACACGGCAAATGCCATGCTGGCAACTAAAATCAGCTTTATGAATGAAATCAGCAATATTTGTGAAAAAGTAGGCGCTGATGTAAATAAAGTAAGAAGGGGAATCGGCAGTGATCAGCGAATTGGTTATTCCTTTATTTATGCAGGCTGTGGATATGGCGGAAGCTGCTTCCCGAAAGATGTGCAGGCACTTGTAAGGACAAGCCATCAATTTGGCTATGAGCCTCAGATGTTAGAGGCGGTAGAAGCGGTAAATAAACGGCAGAAGCTTGTGATTCCCAGAAAAGTAGTAGAACGCTTCGGTGAGGATCTGACGGGCATGAATTTTGCAGCATGGGGACTTTCCTTTAAGCCGGATACGGATGATATGAGAGAATCGGCTGCCATTACGATCATAAATGAACTGACAAAGCGGGGAGCAAGGGTAACCGCCTATGATCCAAAGGCAATGGATGAGGCAAAGGAATGCTATTTAAAGGGAAATGACAGTGTTTCCTATGTAGAAAGCAAGTATGAAGCTTTAAAAGAGGCGGATGCGCTGATTTTGATTACCGAGTGGAAGGAATTCCGGCAGCCGGATATGGAAGAAATCAAAAATCTTTTGAAAAATCCGGTTATATTTGATGGCAGGAATCAATATAACAAAAAGATGATGAGAAAACTGGGAATCGAGTATTACCAGATAGGAGTAGGTTCTCACTAATGTAACGAAAGAAAAGGTGCATGCTAGCGGTTGTTAGTCTGCACCTTTCTTTTATAGCATTCCCTTTCTTCCTCATTCATCTGGGTATACTTCAGAAAATCCAGTTTCATTTCCTGAAGGGAGTTGTCACAAATAGGACAATGAGTTTTATGACCGTTTAAAATATGGAAACGGTTGCAGTGGCTGCATAAATGAATATATAGCATAAAAATTCCTCCGATAAGTTTGATTGTTTTGTAAATATTGTGTCATTTTTTGTGTATAAGGTCAACCTAATTACGTTGACAAAAAACAGCAAATCACAAGAAAAAGAAAAGGAAATGTACAGAATTTCCCAGATTATACCAATAACTGCATGGTGAAGTTGCGAAAACAAAGAATTTATGTTAGAATATCCGCAGAATGTCTGATAGATTGATGAGACAGATTTCCAATAGAAAATCAGGGAACGCTGCAGGAGATAAATAGAAAATCATAGGACTGCATATCCTAAGAAAAGGAAACAGACAATAAAAACGGGAGGATAACAAATGAGAACTTATTTGGTAACAGGAGGCGCAGGCTTCATCGGTTCCAATTATATTCACTATATGTTCAAAAAATACGGGGACGAAATCCGCATTATCAATGTGGATGCCCTTACTTATGCAGGCAATCTGGAAAACTTAAAGGAAGTGGAAAACCGGGAGAATTATACCTTTGTAAAGGCGGATATTTGCGATAAGGAGACAATTTCAAGATTGTTTGCGGAAAATGACATTGACAGAGTGGTGCATTTTGCAGCGGAAAGCCATGTGGACAGAAGCATTAAAAATCCGGAGGTATTCGTACAGACAAATGTACTTGGCACTCTTGTAATGTTAAACTGTGCAAAAGCGGCATGGGAGCAGCCGGACGGCACATTTAAGGAAGGGAAGAAATTCCTTCATGTTTCTACAGATGAGGTTTATGGTTCTTTAGAGGAGGAAGGAGAGTATTTTTATGAAACCACTCCTTATGATCCACACAGCCCTTATTCTGCCAGCAAGGCAAGTTCGGATATGCTTGTAAAGGCATATATGGATACGTATCGGTTTCCAGCCAATATTACCAATTGCAGCAATAATTACGGTCCTTATCAGTTTCCTGAAAAGCTGATTCCCCTTATTATCAACAATGCGCTGCAGGGCAAAAAGCTTCCGGTTTATGGAGACGGTAAAAATGTCCGGGACTGGCTTTATGTGGAGGACCATGCAAAAGCAATCGACATGGTACAGGAAAAAGGCAGGTTATTTGAGACCTATAATATAGGCGGGCACAACGAAAAGCAGAATATCGAAATCATCCATATTATCATAGAGACCCTTCAGGAAATGCTTCCGGAAGGAGATCCCAGAAAAGAACTGGTGTCAAAAGATTTAATTACCTATGTTACAGATAGAAAAGGGCATGACAGACGCTATGCCATTGCGCCGGACAAGATCAAAAAGGAAATCGGCTGGGAGCCGGAGACTATGTTTAAAGAGGGAATCCGGCTTACTATCCAGTGGTTTTTTGAACATGAAGAATGGATGAAGAGCGTAACAAGCGGCGACTATCAAAAATACTATAATGAAATGTATCAATAAATATGCTTGGAGGGAAGGTTGAAAACAGCCTTCCCCCTTAGTGTACACAGGGATAGGAGCAAAGCTCCCGGTTCCATATCGGGAAGTATTCGGAAAATATCAGGAAAGGAATAGTATATGAAGGGAATTATATTAGCAGGAGGCTCGGGGACGAGACTATATCCTCTTACGAAAGCAATTTCAAAACAGATTATGCCGGTTTATGATAAACCTATGATTTATTATCCGCTGTCCATTTTAATGTTGGCAGGAATTAAGGAGGTGCTGATTATTTCCACTCCAAGGGATCTGCCTGTGTTTGAAGAATTGTTTGGAAGCGGAGAGCAGCTTGGAATGAAGTTTTCCTATGCGGTGCAGGAAACTCCCAGAGGACTTGCGGATGCTTTTATTATCGGAGCAGATTTTATCGGCAGTGACAGTGTTGCGCTTGTCTTAGGAGATAATATATTTTACGGGCAGAGCTTTTCGAAAGTCCTTCGGAAAGTGGCGGCAAGGGAGAAGGGTGCCACAATTTTCGGCTATTATGTAAGGGATCCGAGAGAATATGGGGTAGTGGAATTTGACGAAAGCGGAAAAGCCCTTTCCATTGAGGAGAAACCGGAAAAGCCCAGGAGCAATTATGCGGTGCCGGGACTCTACTTCTATGACAATGATGTAGTGGAAATCGCCAAAAATGTAAAGCCCTCCGCCAGAGGGGAAATTGAGATTACCAGTATCAATAACGAGTATTTAAGAAGAGGAACTCTTCAGGTAGAGACGTTAGGAAGAGGCTTTGCATGGCTTGATACGGGCAATCATGATTCGCTTTTAGATGCAGCGGATTTTGTTGCTGCTTTTCAAAAAAGACAGGGACTTTATATTTCCTGTATAGAAGAAATCGCATACAAAAGAGGATTTATTGACAGGGAGCAGTTGATATGTCTGGCCGAGCCGCTGATGAAGACCGATTATGGAAAATATTTGGTAGAGGTTGCAAATGGACTCTAGGTTAAAAAAACAGGTGATTTCGGCAGTAATTGCCATCATGATTTGCGTGGTGGGCGCCGTATTTTTTGCTAATTTTCTCACAACAGGCAGTTTTTTGCCAAAGGGTTTACAAAAAAATAAAGAACAGCAGGCAGGAATGGAAGAAACGGAAGATTTGGCGGGAGAGGAAGGGTCTGTTTATAAGGAATATGATTTAAATCCGAAAAAGGACCCATATGCCTTTATGGAAGATCCGGATTTTTTTGATCAGGAAGCTAAGTCAGAGGAAACAGAGTCGGAGAAAAAGGGCAGACAATTATCTCTGCTTGTGAATTCTGTGGAAAAGGATCTGCGCGTAACGGTCATTGATGGAAATGACCAGCGTGTGACAGGCAAAGGTTTCCGGATTCTGTTAGAGGCTCTGGAAGGAGATGCGGTAAAGGAAAGCATTTACTATAAGGATCTGGACAAGGACGGACTTATTTATGTGGGCGATATGAAAGCGGGAGATTATCGGGTTTCCTTAGAAGAAATAGATGATTTTACCGTGCCGGAAACGGTTCCCATCCATGTAAAGGAGCAGATTGAATACCGGCTCATAGAAGATATTTCCTATATGATCAAATCCGAGGATGAAGTGGATGCTTCCATAGAAGATACAGAGGTTACAGGAGCCTTGGCGGATGCGGACAGCACAGAAACGGTGGAACATTTAAAAAGGGAAAATACGGGCTTTGGAATTGATGTGTCCAAATGGAACAAAGAGATAGACTGGAAAAAGGTGAAGGCGGCAGGTGTGGAGTTTGTCATTATACGCTGCGGCTATAGAGGTTCCTCTACCGGTGCGCTGGTGGAAGACCCTTATTTTAGAAAGAACATAGAAGGCGCTGTAAAAGAAGGAATCAAAGTAGGGATTTATTTCTTTACCCAGGCTGTGAATACGGTGGAAGCGGTGGAGGAAGCCAGTATGGTGCTTACCTTATGCAAGGGCTATGAGCTTGCTTTCCCAATCTTTATCGATACAGAAGGGGCGGGAGGAAAAGGCCGGGCCGATAAACTGGATCGGGAAATCCGCACACAGGTATGTAAGGCATTTTGTGAGACTATTGAAAACTCCGGATTTAATGCAGGAGTCTATGCAAGCAAAAGCTGGTTTGGCAGTAATGTGGATCCCAGCGTGTTAGAAAGCCATTATATCTGGATGGCTCAATATAAAAAAACACCTACTTATGACAGAAGCTATGATTTGTGGCAGTATACGTCCTCCGGTTCTGTGGACGGTATTGACGGAAGAGTGGATTTGAATATCAGTTATGTAGGATTTTAGAAATGAATAACAGAGAGGAAGAGAAAAATGGGAAAGATAACAGTGGAAACCTGCCATATAGAAGGACTGAAGGTTATTACGCCAGCCGTATTCGGCGATGAGAGAGGCTATTTTATGGAGACTTATAATTATAATGACTTTAAGGAAGCGGGAATTGACATGGAGTTCGTCCAGGATAACCAGTCCGCTTCTAAAAAAGGCGTATTAAGGGGACTTCATTATCAAATTAATTATCCGCAGGATAAGCTTGTCCGGGTAGTGAGCGGAGAGGTGTTTGATGTGGCAGTAGATTTAAGAAAAGGTTCAAAGACTTATGGACAGTGGTATGGTGTGCATTTATCGGCGGAAAACAAGAAACAGTTTTTTATACCGAAAAATTTTGCCCATGGATTTATCGTGTTGTCGGATTATGCGGAATTTGCGTATAAATGTACGGATTTTTATCATCCCAATGATGAGGGCGGTCTGCTGTGGTGTGATGAGGCCATAGGGGTAGAGTGGCCCATGCCGGAGGGAATGACAAGAGAGGATCTGATAATTTCCGAAAAGGATACAAAATGGAGCGGCTTACATGAGCAAAAAGAGAATTAAGCTTGTCTGGATCGGCATATGGATACTGGCTTTTGCCCTTTCCGTTTTAGGGGCATTAAAGACCATTTATATTAGTGCGGATATTGATGAATCCTATACAGTGACAATGGCCTGCCGCCTGATAAAAGGGGACAGGCTGTTTCTGGATATGTGGGAGCTTCACCAGACCTCTGCCATTTTATATGTGCCCTTTGTATGGCTGTTTCAGAAGATGACCGGTTCTGTCATAGGCATGCTGGTCTTTTTAAGAATCGTAGGTGTGTGTATTCAGGGGCTGTTGGCTTTTTTTCTGTATCGGACCTGCAGGCATTACATGCCGGGCAGGTGTGCGGGTCTTCTTGGCATATTGTTCTTTAATTTTACTCCAAAGCATATTCAGGCTCCGGAATATTCGCTGATGTGTTGTTGGGGTCTGGTCCTGACAATGATGTCACTTCTGCAGTTTTCTAAAAAGCAAAGTAACAGGCATTCCTTTCTGTATCTGGTTGTGGGTGCAATGGGGCTTTGCGTTACGGTGCTGTCCTATCCGGCGGCAGTATTTTTGATTTTCCCTTTTTTGGCAGTGATTGCCTATTTGACCAGGTATGGCTGCAGTAAAGATGGAAAGCGGAATGCTTTCAATAGAATGCAGATATGGAAAAATATAGGAATATTTACAGGGATTTGTGCAGCTGGCGGAATGTTGTTCATGGTATATGTATTAAGTGGCACGACTCTGAGGGGGCTTATGGAAACCCTGTCCTATGTGTTCATGGATGAATCCCATGAGCAGATTATGAGCGAGCATATATGGAGCCATATCCTGTACTTGGGGGATATGTTAAAGATAACCCTTCCGGCTGTTCTGCTCTGCCATATAGGCAGGGTGTTCTTGCGGAAATGGAAAAAGAAGGAGCATTGTCTGTTTGCCACCGGGCTTTTGGTGTTTCAGGCGGCCTATGCCCTTGTACAGTTCCATACGATAGAGGATGTGAATTTCCTGATTTTCTTTCCGGTTATTTTGCAGACTCTGGTTGTAGGTGTTTACTTTTATCTGTCTTATGAGAAAACGGAAAAGGATAAGGCGCTTTTTTATACGATGATTGTTCCCAATTTGTTTTTGGTGGCTGCGGTATTGCTATCCTCCAATCTGACTGCCAATTATTCCATGTCCTTTTTCTTTCCGGCAGTTCTGGCAGGCTTATATATGATTGTCCGGGTGTTTTTTGGGAATGAATCTGGAGGAAGGGCTGTCATGGGGAGAAAAGTGCTGGAAAAGCCGGGAAATACAGCATTCTCCCTGGTTATGGGAAGGGTAGTGGCAGTATTATTTACGGTAGTCTTTACCGGGATGGTGTTCACCAGCCGGATTTTCCTTGTGCGCTATACGGCAACCCAGCGTCTGAATGTGTTCGAGCCCAATTATGAGGCATGGCATGGGGTGTTAAGCGGCATACGCTTAGGAGATACGGATTACAGACAGTACGAATGGAAGACCGCTTCCCTTCATGAGCATGTGAAAAAGGATGATGTATTTTTGTATGTGGGGGCGGATATGTTTCTGTATGGTGAGACGGAGGCTGCAATCGGCACGGGAAATACTATAAGCACTCCTGCGTTTGGGGAGCAGCTTCTTGCCTATTATGAAAGGTTTCCGAAAAAGAAGCCCACGGTGATCTTTTTGGACTGCGAATATACGATGGATTATCGGGTTTGGCTGGAAAAAGAGCCTTTTGGAAGCTTTATAACGGAAAATTATCAGGAGCCTTTGATAGAAGGGCCTTTATATATTTATAAGAGTAAGTAATCTTAAGGGAAAAGGAGGGAGCTTTATGGAAATACTTCATATGGCAGCGCTGGCGGCTGTGCTTTTGGCAGCTCCTTTTCTGCTTGGAGTGCTGTTTGGCAAAGAAACCGTAAGCGGAACTTATATAGCCGGCGTGCTTCTTTTGTGGGGTAGTTTTGAGGCTGTGGCTGTTATGGCGAATTTAAGGGGATGGGACTTTCAGATGCTGTCCCGCAGATTTCTTTCTGTATTGGTGGCGCTTATGTGTGGGGGTATAGCAGCTTTATGTGTGCGAATCATAAGGCTGAAAAAGGAAAAAGATATAAAGAAAAAAGAAAACGGGCTTCTTGGGGAAATGCTTTTAATTGTGCCAGCGTTTCTTCTTGCAGGCAGTCTGTTTTTTGTGTATGCCCCCAGACTGGAAGGCTGGTATCTGGTGCCGGAAACGGTAAATACCATTTTGGATACGAATTCTCTTCATGGCTTTCATCCCCTTACCGGGCAGCCGCTTTCCACACCAAAAGAATTTGGATGGAGCCTTATGAACCTGCCTGCATTTTATGCCTGTCTGGCAAATTGGTTTCAGGTGGATACAGCGGGCCTGCTGTTTCGCTGTATACCTCTTTGGATACTTTTGCTCAGCTTTCTTGTATATTATCAATTTGCGGTCTTCTTTTTTGACAAATGGAAAAAAAGACGCGTGTTATTTCTATGGGTCTATGCGCTTTTGCTTGTGTTGGGAGACAGGGCATATATGAATGAAGCTTATCAAATGCTTCATTATGCATATGAAGGAAGAGCCGTACTTACAGGCATCCTGTTGCCCTATTGCCTTTATCTGCTTTTGTCAGCCTTTTCCAGCCTTTCGGGAATTTTCAAGAACCAGGAAGGCATGGAGGAGGAAAAGAAGCAGATAAGTATATTTGGCATTTTTGCCTGGATGGCTGAGTATGTGCTTTTCATAGCCAGCGGTCTTTTCGTTATGGGAGTCGATTATGGATTTGGTCTGCCCATGACCATGACAGCTTTGTCATGTATTGTAGGGCTTACCGGATTGATAATAAAAATAACAAAAGCATTTAGAAAGGTCGGGAAAGGAACATGGCAGAAATAAAGGAAAGCATGAAGCTGGGTTATTATTTCATGAATCTGGAAGATAAGTATTGGGGATTATTTCTCATTTCCCTTATCGTACTGTTTTTTTTCCTTGGAAAGAAAAAGGGGTTCCTTTTAGGATATGGGGTGTTATCTTATTTCTTTCTGCTTTGTCCCCTGGCTGTTTTTTTTCTGGTAAAATGGTTTCCGGCTCTTTCCATTTATTATCCTGTCCGGTGGCTTTGTCAGGTTCCTCTTTTTCTTTGTATTGCAGCAGTGCTGGTGTTTGAAAGGGCAGATAAGGCGCAGGATTGGAAAAAGACTTTTGGAGCGGCGGTACTGTTGTTTCTTATGGTGTTTTTTTCCGGAACCCCTGTATTTATGGAGGAAAACACGATATGGAGCCATGAAACCGGTCTGGAAGCGGAATATGTGGAGATTTATGATCTGCTTTTAGCGGATATGGAGGGAAGGGGCTTGGAAAAGGCCTATGTATGGGGGCCAAAGGAATGGATGAAGGACTGTCGTGTGTACAGTGCTGATTTTTATCCTGTTTATGGAAAGGACATATGGGAGGAACAGGCGGCATTGGGATATGAAGCTTCTTACAGTGATACCCAGAGAATGCTTTATGAATTTTATACCACATATGAGTCGGTACAGGGCCCCTTAAGCAATAAGTGGCAGCAGGTGGAGGTTTTAGCAGATACCCTGAACTTAAATGGAGATGTGGCATGTGATTATGTAGTCATGCACCGGGGAACCAATCATTGGAAGGAAAGAGGCTCTAAAGTAAAGAAGCTTGAAAATGTGGATGTGGAAGGAACTTTTACAAGCAGGAATTATGAAGAGGTAGGAAAGACGGAAAACTTTTATGTATTTTACAGACGGGCAGGTGAGTGATGTGGGCATGATATTTCAATATGGTCTGGCTTTTTTCTGGATGTGTGTCATTCCGGTTCTGACAGGGGGCATTTTTAGAAAGGGATTGGCAAAGCAGAAGCGTTTTTTGTTTATTTCGGCTATGGGAACGGGATTGGTGTTGAATTATAGCATTTATCAGATAGCTGCCATGGTATTTATACTTCTTGATGGAAGCTTTCGGCTGCTTACCTGGCTTTATATAGGGATAAGTCTGTTTATGGCGCTTTTGGGGGCACTGGGATGGTACAGGTATTTTAAGAAGGAAAGGAAACAGAGAAAGCCGGAGGATGGGCGGAATGCTTATAAGTGTTACAGAGATCCTTATTTTCTTCTGGGTGCGGCACTGGTGGCTGCCCAGATACTGGTAATTCTGCTTATGTCCACGCCGGATAAGGATGATGCTTTTTACACGGGGCTGTCTTCCATGTGTCTGTCTCAGGATTATGTGTTAAAATACAGTGCCTATGACGGATTCATGCAAATGCCTATTGAAACCCGATATATTATGGCCGCGCTGCCGGTTTATCAGGCATCCTTATGCCTTATGACCGGAAGGCTTCACACATTGATTATTTGTCATAATCTGTATCCACTGTTTTACATGCCTTTGGCTTACGGTCTTTATTGTATGCTGGCAGAAAAATGGATGGAAAAGAGGGAGGATTTGGGAAAGTTTCTTCTGTTCTTTGCTTTTTTGCATATGTTTGGCAATTATTATGTATTCAGTCCGGAGAATTTTTTGATTACCCGTATATGGCAGGGGAAAGCTCTGTTTGTTACTATAGGGCTCCCTTTTGTATGGTATTTTATGAATCGGGCATGGGAGCAGGAAGGGAACAGGGAAGCGCTGCCTTACTGGTTGTTGGTAACGGCAGGGCTTCTTGCCAGCGCCTTTATGGGAGAAACCGGATTATACCTGAACTTTCTTGTGGTGGGTGTTTCGGCTCTCTCCAATCTGATTGTAAGGAAAAAATGGAAAAACTGCGTTTTTGCGGCCTGCAGCCTTTTGCCGGAGGTGCTGCTTCTGGCTGTTTTCCTGTTATAGAAAAGAGGAATCGATATGTCATGGCTTAACACATTAAAGGAAGAAGTAAATACCTATTGGGGAACGGGAGCCTTTGGGCTTTTGTTTCTTGGGGCCTTTCTGTTCTTTTTTTTAAAGAAGGAAAAGAGTCGGGAAATGAAGGTTTATCTTTGGTATGGAGCGATTCTTATGTTCCTCATTTGGAATACGATACTTATGACAGTGGTGTCAAAAGCAAAAATGATTAAAGTGTTTGAA
>CAMWWJ010000059.1 GCA_947177925.1 uncultured Lachnospiraceae bacterium | reverse complement strand
GCCCGGCACACATTTTAGGAATATTGCGGCATGGACGCCGCTATATTCCGCCCCGGACGGTACCAACACCTTACATCAGGCTGTTTAGGAAAACCGGCATCAAAAACACCGCATGGAATCCGCCCTCATCCCTCTTTTGCGTCCGCAGCCACTCCCCCTCATACCTAACTAAAAAGCACCCCATCCAGCCCTTAAAAGCCAGATGCGGCGCTTCTCAATCTTACTCTTCTGTTAATTCCAACACTTCTTCAACGCTCTCTTCAGAAAGCTCTTCCGGTACTTCTTCCAGTTCTTCACTGATAGCAAGCACCTCCTCTTCTTCCTCGAATTCGTCGTCAAACAGGAATTCATCATCAAAGGAAATAACATCTTCTAATTTCTTATCTGTGTCAAGTGCCACATTTCTGTATTGCTTCATGCCGGTTCCTGCCGGGATGAGCTTACCGATAATAACATTTTCCTTTAAGCCGATAAGAGGATCAACCTTTCCTTTAATGGCTGCTTCTGTCAGAACCTTTGTGGTCTCCTGGAAGGATGCTGCTGATAAGAAGGAATTGGTTGCAAGGGAAGCCTTTGTAATACCAAGCATTACCTGTTGTCCCTCTGCCGGCTCTTTGCCTTCCGCTATCAGTTTTTCATTGATATCCTCAAACTCCAGTACATCCACTAAAGTACCCGGTAAGAAGTCTGCGTCTCCGTTATTCTCAACCCGGATTTTCTTAAGCATCTGACGAACGATCACTTCAATATGCTTATCGGAAATATCTACACCCTGCAGACGGTACACTCTTTGTACTTCTCTGAGCATATAATCCTGTACTGCACGCATGCCTTTGATCTTTAACAGATCATGAGGATTGACACTACCTTCTGTCAATTCATCACCGGCCTCTAATACGGCGCCGTCTAAAATCTTGATACGGGAACCGTAAGGAATCAGGTAAGTCTTGCTTTCTCCCGTTTCATCATTGGTAATTACGATTTCACGTTTCTTCTTTGTATCTTTTATGGTAGCTGTTCCACCAAATTCTGCAATAATGGCAAGTCCCTTTGGCTTTCTTGCTTCAAAAAGTTCTTCTACACGAGGAAGACCCTGTGTGATATCGTCACCTGCCACACCGCCGGTATGGAAAGTACGCATGGTAAGCTGTGTACCAGGTTCACCAATGGACTGGGCAGCAATAATACCTACTGCTTCACCTACCTGTACTGCCTCACCGGTTGCCATGTTGGCACCGTAACATTTTGCACAGATACCCACATGGGAACGGCAGGTTAAAATGGTACGAATCTTTACTTCTTCAATAGGCTCACCTTTTTCGTTTACACCCACACTCATGATCTTGGAAGCACGGCTTGGGGTAATCATATGATTTGCCTTTACAATGATATTGCCTTTATTATCTTTAATGTCTTCACAGGAATATCTGCCATTGATTCTGTCATAAAGACCTTCGATGGTTTCTTTTCCATCCATGAATGCCTTTACTACCATGCCAGGAATGACATCTTTTCCTTCTGAACAGTCCGTTTCTCTGATAATCAGTTCCTGAGAAACATCAACCATACGTCTTGTCAGGTAACCGGAGTCCGCTGTACGAAGGGCTGTATCGGAAAGACCTTTTCTCGCACCGTGAGCAGACATGAAGTATTCCAGTACGTCAAGACCTTCACGGAAATTGGACTTGATAGGAAGCTCGATTGTCCGTCCGGTTGTATCCGCCATAAGTCCACGCATACCTGCAAGCTGCTTGATCTGCTGGTTGGAACCACGGGCGCCGGAGTCTGCCATCATGTAAATGTTGTTATACTGGTCAAGTCCGTCTAACAGTACCTGTGTCAGTTCTTTATCTGTTTCATTCCATGTTTCTACTACCGTACGGTATCTTTCCTCCTCGGTAATAAGTCCACGGTTATAATTTCTTGTAATAAGGTCAACTGTGTGCTGAGCCTGTTCCAGCATTTCCTGCTTTTTCTCTGGCACTGTCATATCGGAAATGGATACGGTCATGGCAGCTCTTGTGGAATATTTGTATCCCATTGCCTTAATATCATCCAATACTTCGGCCGTCTTTGTAGCGCCATGGGTATTGATGACTTTTTCCAATATCTGCTTCAAGCCCTTTTTGCCTACATGGAAATCTACTTCCAGCGCCAGGTCATTTCCCGGCTTTGAACGGTCTACGAAGCCCAAATCCTGTGGAATGATTTCATTTAAGATAAATCTTCCCAAGGTGGATTCTACGTTACCCATTTTGACAGTTCCGTCTGCCATGGTTTTGGTCATTCTGACCGTAATTCTGGAATGAAGGGTCAGTGCCGCATTTTCATAAGCCAGAATTGCTTCATTTACATTCTTAAATGCCTTTCCTTCTCCCTTTGCACCAGGTCTTTCCTGAGTCAGATAATAGATTCCAAGCACCATATCCTGTGAAGGAACGGCTACAGGACCGCCGTCGGAAGGCTTTAACAGATTGTTTGGTGATAACAGTAAAAACCGGCATTCTGCCTGGGCTTCCACCGAAAGAGGAAGATGGACAGCCATCTGGTCACCGTCAAAGTCCGCATTGTAAGCGGTACATACAAGGGGATGAAGCTTAATTGCCTTACCCTCTACTAAAATGGGCTCAAACGCCTGAATTCCAAGTCTGTGAAGTGTGGGGGCACGGTTTAACATAACCGGGTGCTCCTTAATAACCTCTTCCAAAACATCCCAGACTCCGGTATCCAGTTTTTCTACTAATTTCTTTGCATTCTTTATATTTTGTGAGATTCCTCTTGCTACCAGCTCTTTCATAACAAAGGGCTTGAAAAGCTCAATTGCCATTTCCTTTGGAAGTCCGCACTGGTAAATCTTCAATTCCGGTCCTACCACGATAACGGAACGTCCGGAATAATCCACACGCTTTCCTAACAGGTTCTGGCGGAAACGTCCGGATTTACCCTTTAACATGTCGGATAAGGATTTTAATGCTCTGTTTCCCGGTCCGGTAACAGGTCTTCCTCTTCTTCCATTGTCAATCAGGGCATCTACCGCTTCCTGAAGCATTCTCTTTTCGTTGCGCACAATAATATCCGGCGCTCCTAATTCAAGAAGTCTTTTTAAACGATTGTTACGATTAATGATCCTGCGGTATAAATCATTTAAATCTGAGGTGGCAAAACGTCCGCCATCCAACTGTACCATAGGACGCAGATCCGGCGGAATAACCGGGACCGCATCCATAATCATCCATTCCGGTTTGTTTTCGGATTCACGGAAGGCTTCCACTACTTCCAGCCTCTTAATGATTCTTGCTCTTTTTTGTCCGGTTGAATCCTTTAAACCGGCTCTTAATTCTTCCGCTTCTCCATCCAGATCAATTGCCTGAAGCAATTCCTTAATGGCTTCAGCACCCATGCCTACACGGAACTTATTGCCGAACTCTTCTCTTGCATCCTGATATTCTTTTTCTGATAATACCTGCTTATATTCAAAGGTTGTTTCACCCGGATCAAGCACGATATAGGATGCGAAATACAATACCTTTTCAAGCACTCTCGGAGACAAATCAAGGATAAGTCCCATTCTGCTGGGGATACCTTTAAAATACCAGATATGGGAAACCGGAGCGGCAAGCTCAATATGTCCCATACGCTCCCTGCGCACATTTGACTTTGTAACTTCTACGCCGCACCTGTCACAGACAACACCTTTATATCTGATTTTCTTATATTTACCACAATGACATTCCCAATCCTTGCTGGGTCCAAAGATCTTCTCACAGAAGAGTCCTTCTCTTTCCGGTTTTAATGTCCTATAGTTTATTGTTTCCGGCTTTAATACTTCTCCCCTGGACCATTCTCTGATCTTCTCCGGGGAAGCCAATCCGATTTTGATAGCATCAAATGTCATTGGCTGATATGATTCGTTTTTTATTTCCGACATTTATGGCACTCCTTCCAATTACGTTGACAGAATCATTTTTTACTCTTCAAAGCTTCCTGCAAATTCTTCGGAAAATTCCTCTTCCAACTCTGCTTCTTCCTCGTCTTCTGCGCTTACTAATTCTCCTTCCGCATCAAACTCCTGCTGCTGATACCCCATAGAGCCTAATGATCCCCGTTCGTAATCATAGTCTTTGGAATCTCCTTCAATCTCATAACGGTAATCGTTTTCACCATAATCGATTGTTTCCATAATTTCCACTTCAGTATGATCTTCTCTTAACACCTTTACATCCAGGCCAAGAGACTGTAATTCTTTCAAAAGAACCTTGAAGGATTCCGGAATTCCCGGTTCAGGAATATTGTCGCCCTTAATAATTGCTTCATATGTCTTAACACGGCCTATCACATCATCGGATTTTACCGTTAAGATTTCCTGAAGGGTGTATGATGCACCATATGCCTCCAATGCCCAAACTTCCATTTCACCAAATCTCTGTCCGCCGAACTGTGCTTTACCACCTAAAGGCTGCTGGGTTACTAAGGAGTAAGGACCGGTAGAACGTGCATGGATCTTATCGTCTACCAGATGGTGCAGCTTCAGATAATGCATATGTCCAATGGTTACCGGCGAATCAAAATATTCTCCTGTACGGCCGTCTCTCAGCCTTACCTTACCGTCCTTGGAAATAGGCACGCCCTCCCAGACTTTCCTGTGTTCTCTGTTTTCGTATAAATATTCCATCACCTCTGGAAGAAGCTCATCCTTATACTTTGCTTCAAACTCTTCCCATTCGGTGTTTACATAATCGTTGGCAACATCTAACGTGTCCATGATATCCCGTTCATTGGCACCGTCAAATACTGGTGTTGCCACATTAAAGCCCAATGCCTTTGCTGCCAGTGACAAATGGATTTCCAATACCTGTCCAATGTTCATACGGGACGGCACGCCAAGAGGATTCAATACAATATCAAGAGGACGTCCGTTCGGCAGATATGGCATATCCTCTACCGGCAGTACACGGGAAACTACACCCTTGTTTCCATGACGTCCAGCCATCTTATCGCCTACGGAAATCTTTCTCTTCTGGGCAATATAAATGCGGACTGCCTGATTTACACCCGGTGATAATTCATCGCCGTTTTCCCTTGTAAATACCTTTGCATCCACTACGATACCATATTCACCATGAGGCACCTTCAGCGAAGTATCCCTTACTTCTCTAGCCTTTTCTCCAAAGATGGCACGAAGAAGTCTTTCTTCTGCTGTCAGTTCTGTCTCTCCCTTCGGAGTTACTTTACCTACCAGAATATCTCCTGCGCGAACCTCTGCTCCGATACGGATAACACCTCTGTCATCCAGATCCTTTAACGCATCATCACCTACACCTGGAACATCTCTTGTGATTTCTTCCGGTCCCAGCTTGGTATCTCTTGCTTCTGCCTCGTATTCTTCTATATGAACGGATGTATAAACATCTTCCTGAACCAGTCTTTCGCTTAATAAAACAGCATCCTCATAGTTATAACCTTCCCAAGTCATAAAACCAATGAGAGGATTCTTGCCAAGAGCAAGCTCACCGCCTTCTGTAGATGGTCCGTCTGCAATTACCTGTCCTTGTGCTACATGGTCTCCTTTAAATACAATAGGCTTCTGGTTATAGCAGTTCGACTGGTTACTTCTTGCAAACTTTGTTAAGCGGTATTCCTCCTTTTCTCCGTCATCATAGGTAATTTTGATGAGCTTGGAGGAAACATAATCTACTGTACCGGCTTTTTTGGCAACCACACATACCCCTGAGTCAACAGCAGCTTTTGGTTCCATACCTGTACCTACTACCGGCGCCTCTGTAATTAAAAGGGGCACTGCCTGACGCTGCATGTTAGATCCCATAAGCGCACGATTGGCATCGTCATTTTCCAGGAAAGGAATCAGTGCGGTAGCAACGGAAAATACCATCTTTGGAGATACATCCATATAATCAAACATGGATTTTGGATACTCCTGTGTTTCTTCCTTATAACGACCGGAAACCATCTTTCTTACAAAATGTCCATTTTCATCTAAAGCTTCGTTAGCCTGTGCTACATGATAATTGTCTTCTTCATCAGCTGTCATATAAACAACTTTGTCGGTTACCCTTGGATTTTCCGGGTCGGTTTTATCTATTTCACGGTATGGCGCTTCTACAAAGCCGTATTCATTGATTCTCGCATAAGTAGCAAGGGAGTTGATCAGACCAATGTTAGGACCTTCCGGTGTCTCGATAGGGCACATTCTTCCGTAATGGGAATAGTGAACATCACGAACCTCAAATCCGGCCCGGTCTCTGGAAAGACCACCCGGTCCCAGTGCGGACAAACGTCTCTTATGTGTCAGCTCACCCAGCGGATTGTTCTGATCCATAAACTGTGATAACTGGGAAGAACCAAAAAACTCCTTTACAGCTGCCTGTACCGGCTTAATATTAATCAAAACCTGAGGCGAAATTTCTTCCGCATCATGAGTGGTCATTCTTTCTCTTACAACTCTTTCCAGTCTGGATAATCCGATTCTGTACTGATTCTGTAAAAGCTCTCCTACCGCTCTGATTCTTCTGTTACCCAAATGGTCAATATCATCATCATTGCCAATGCCATATTCTAAATGGATATTGTAGTTTATGGAGGCGATGATATCTTCCTTTGTAATATGCTTTGGAATCAGCTCGCTGATATTTTTCTGTATAGCACGCGCTAACTCATCCGGCTTATCGCTGTATTCCTCAAGAATGCTCTGTAATACCGGAAAATAAACAAGCTCTGTTACACCAAGCTCTTTTGGATTACAGTCCACAAAGCTTGTAATATCTACCATCATATTGGAAAGAATCTTTATATTTTTTTCTTCTGTCTGCACATATACATAAGGTACTGCTGCATTTTGGATAGCATCTGCTAACTCAGCAGTTACAGTTGTTCCTGCCTCTGCGAGAACTTCACCTGTAAAGGTATCTATAACATCCTCTGCAAGAACCTGATGCCTGATACGGTTTCTCAATGCCAGCTTCTTATTGAATTTATATCTGCCCACTTTGGCAAGGTCGTAACGTCTTGGATCAAAGAACATAGACGTAATAAGACTTTCTGCACTTTCCACGGAAAGAGGCTCGCCCGGACGGATTTTTTTGTATAACTCTAAAAGACCTTCTTGATAATTTTCAGAAACGTCTTTCGTAAAGCTTGCTTCAATTTTAGGCTCCTCACCAAATAATTCTCTGATTTCGTCATTTGTGCCTATGCCAAGTGCACGAAGAAGTACTGTAATCGGTACTTTTCTTGTTCTATCTACACGAACGTAGAAAACGTCATTGGAATCGGTTTCGTATTCTAACCATGCACCACGGTTCGGAATCACTGTAGAAGAAAACAGCTCCTTGCCAATCTTGTCATGACCGATTGAATAATAAATACCCGGCGAACGCACTAACTGGCTTACGATAACTCTTTCCGCACCGTTAATAACGAACGTACCTGTTTCAGTCATAAGGGGCAGGTCGCCCATAAAAATCTCATGCTCGCTGATCTCTTCTTTTTCTTTGTTGTAAAGACGTACCTTTACTTTTAAAGGCGCCGCATAAGTCGCATCTCTTTCTTTACACTTTTCAATAGAATACTTTACGTCATCTTCACACAATTCAAAGTCTACAAACTCCAAGCTTAAGTGGCCGCTGTAATCTTCGATTGGAGAAATATCGGCAAATACTTCTTTCAATCCTTCTTTCAGAAACCAGTTATAAGAGTCTTTTTGAACCTCGATCAGGTTTGGCATATCCAAAACCTCTTTTTGTCGTGAATAACTCATACGTATGTTCTTGCCCGCGGCAATAGGACGTATTCTGTTCTTTTCCATTGACATTTCACCCCGTTCTTTCCGTTTATATGTCTAATTCGCAGATGATATTATTAGAATAAGTATACCATACCACAATAGTGCACCATCCATTCTACTACAAGTTTGTATACAAGTCAATAAGAAATTTTCAAAATTGAATAAAAATGAAAAGAAAAAGGCTCAGAATCCTCTCTGAGCCTTAAACATTGGGCTTTGCTTACATTATTTTAATGTAACCTTAGCGCCTTCTGCTTCTAATTTTGTCTTGATTTCTTCTGCTTCTTCTTTAGATGCAGCTTCTTTTAATACCTTAGGTGCTCCGTCAACTAAGTCTTTTGCTTCTTTTAAGCCAAGACCTGTAGCTTCACGAACTACTTTGATGACTTTAACCTTGTTTGGTCCAACTTCTGTTAACTCTACATCAAATTCTGTCTTTTCTTCAGCGCCTGCTCCGTCTGCTGCGCCTGCTGCTGCAACTACAACACCTGCTGCTGCAGATACACCAAATTCTTCTTCACAAGCTTTTACTAAATCATTTAATTCTAATACTGTTAACTCTTTAATAGCATCAATCATTTCTGCTGTTGTTAATTTTGCCATTTTTCTTTTCTCCTTTTTCATTTTCGATTTCCTGTCTGTCTTTTCAACCGGACAGTTGCTTTTTCATGCTTTAAGCGCAGCATGCGCTTATTCTGATTCTTTATTCAGCCGGTGTCTCAGTTGCTTCTTCTGCAGATGCTTCCGCTGCCGGAGCTTCTTCAGCCGGTGCTGCACCGGATGCGCCGCCTTTTTCTGCCAACTGGTTCATGACACGAGCAAAGTTGGTAATTGGAGACTGAATGCTTCCAAGTAACTTGGAAAGCAGTTCTTCTCTGCTTGGAATCGTAGCAATGCTTGCAATTCCCTTTGCGTCATACGCAATACCTTCAACAATACCACCCTTGATTTCAAGCTTATCTGCTTCCTTTGCAAATTTTCCAAGAACTCTTGCAGGAGCTGTTGCATCTGTTGCAGAAATTGCAATAGCGCTTGGTCCTTCTAAGTACTGTGTCAATGCTTCACAGTCAGTTCCCTTAAATGCAAAGTTCATCATGGTGTTTTTGTAAACCTTGTAAGTAACTCCGGCTTCACGAAGCTGTCTACGAAGTCTTGTATCCTGCTCCACGGTAAGTCCGCGGTAATCTACCAATACAACAGACTGGGCGTCCTTGATATAACCGGAGATTTCCTCAACGATAGGTTGTTTCAATTCAACTTTAGCCATTTTCTTTCCTCCTTATAGATTTTGCTGCCGAAAGGAGTTAGCTTTATGAAAAAAGCCTTCCTGAAGACAGGAAGGCAAAAGTTCTGCTTAACAACTCTTTTCTCCTCGGTAGGCGGTATGCTTACGCGCCGGACTGGCATTCAGTCCTTTGCACCTACTGTCTTCGGCATGGTCAAAATGACCGTAGATAGAATAGCATAGGTTTAAGAGGATTGTCAAGATGCAATTTTCGGTTTTGGTTTCAGTGTGAGATAATCACACTTTATTATACCTGAAACTGTTGTATCGTCGTCTGTAAAGAGGAAATACTATTCATTACATTCTGCGTCTCTTCCGAAACAGTTTCACTTGCATAAGTAATTTCCTGCAAATTTCCGTTTACAGACTGTACAGCTGTATCTAATTCCTTCTGTGACAGGTTAATAGTACCCAAAATCTCATTGATATTAGCAATAGAGTTTCGCAGTTCCTTTGTATTTTCACTTAACATATTGCTGACCTGTGCATAATAAGTTGCGTCTTCCTTGTAATTGTCCGCAAGTGTTTCCAGCTTGTCGTAATCCTTCAGCACAACTTCATCAAGAAATGTAATGATATGATTACTTGCTTCAGAAAGTGAACCTACACTTTTTAAAACCTTTTCTGTCAACACATTTACTTTTTCTATCTCGCTCCCTGTAGTCTCACTTAGCTTTTTGATTTCCTCCGCAACTACTGCAAAACCTCGTCCGGCTTCGCCTGCTCGTGCCGCTTCAATAGACGCATTTAATGAAAGTAAATTCGTCTGTCCGGCAATTTCACTAATAGCCTGTGATACTTCTACTATCTGACTGATTACCTTGGTTTCTTCAATAGCAGTTCTCAGTTTTTCTCTGCTATCCATAGTCACTTTAATAGCATTTTCTTTATCTTCCAGTACTTCCGGAACCATCTGCCCTACTCGTTCAATGATTTCCTTTGCATGACTTGTAATGGTCTGTGCACTTTTAGCCAATTCATCAATCGCATCCGTTACATCTTCACAGGTATTATCTATATCTCCAATGCTCTGTGTCTGTCCCGCTACACTTGCTCCGGTTTCCTCCATGATTGCGCTGATTTCCATTATATTTCCGTTCATTTTGGAAACATGAGTGTTTGTACCGGATACCATATCCTGAATATGTATCGTTTCCTGTTGCGTTTTACGAATCGTGGAAATTACTCTGTTTTCCAATTCCTCTTTTAAATAGCTGATTTCTTTTACTTCTGATTTTTCAGCTTTGCAGTTCTGATTTCCAATTACTTTTTCCTTTACAAATTTCTTCAACTCGCTCAGTGGCTTTAACATTATGGAAACAACCATATTCAACACAACGATTAGTAATACGAGCAGAACCATATCCGCTATCAACGGAAATACTAAATTACTGCCGACTTTGCCACTTATTACGGATGTGCTTTGTGTAATGCCCATCTTCCACCCGGTGGTTTCTATCGTCCTTACTATGCAGTATTTTTTCACACCATTATAATCAGTAAATGTGGATATATCATTACTCTCCAGATCGACCTGCAACACATCAGTCAAAATAGTATTTCCTTCTTCTTTCGGTAAATACGCTTCATTTTCATGCGTAATTACACTGTTATCTTCTGCCAGCAGGAAGGTTTGTATGCTTTCATCCGTACTCACATTTTTTACTATTTCAATCAAATTATCAATTGTAATGTCTGCAAGAACAACCGCCTGCTCGCCATCAATTTTACAAGGCACAGCAATGGACACTATCATCTGTCCGGTGGCAAAATCCGTATAAGGAGCTGTATATATCAATTCTCCCTTTGAAAGTGCATCTTTCCACCAGCTTCTGGTCGTAGGATCGAGGTCAAGACTGGAATGGTTTGCCGGAAGAACGCCACCATTATATCCAAAGCAACAATAATACATAAGGGCATTGTCATTGTTCGCCAGATTAATCTCCAAAAAGTCCATAATAGCTTCTGTGTCTTCCTTATCCATATTCTCCAAGGCGCTTTTCATCGTTTCGACTATATTTCCCTGCCCAACAAGCCATTCATCAATAATGTCACTGGTACTCTCTGCTTCTGCTGAGAGCACACTATGTTCACTTGTTTTTAATGCATCATTTAATACAATACTGTTAATCACAGCGGTTACAGCAATAATCAGAATTGTACTCAATGTTACATAGAGAATAATCCTTCCTTTAATGCTTCCCCAAAAAGACCCCTCTTCATTTTTCACTTTCATAAGCATCCTCCTAGTATAACAAATTGCAAGCTCGTCCAATAAACCAACTATATCACATTTCTTCGATTTCTTTCAACATTTTGCGCGAATGGTAGATATATGGTGTGAATTGCAGATTGCATCTAATGAGATAATTTTCCCTTCACCAACTTGATGAAAACCTTTCTACAATTTCCAAGGTCTGCTCTTTCCCAGCCACCCTTGTTCTGCCCAATATTTTCCGTCCAGATATTCGGGGGCGTTTTGATGCAACAATTTTTGCATCATACGACAGAACAAAAATTTAGTCTTCCTTGTCCAAAGAGGAATCCTTTTTTTCCATTACATGAAGGTATCTGCGCACAATGCACAAAATCGCAACACTGATAACAGCCACAAAATTCTCATATGTAGTAGTAGTATCTACAATCACATGCCTTGCCACCAGGAAAATGAGTATTTCCATCACATTATCCGAAGTTGGGCGGCAGAGCATTTTTAGGAATTCAATCCCTATGACTATAACAAAAATGTTATCCAGATAGTATTTGAATGCTGATGTACTATTCATAACATCACGAAAAATCTGAAAATCCTTAAAAAAACTGAAAACTGACAGAAGAATTCCAATTACCACAAACACCGCTACAATCAACTCTAATATCTCACAAATTTTTTGTATATACTTTTCTAATTTAACCATGCTTTTACTCCTCACATTAGCAATCATCATCTCTCATACCATGTGTTCCCACATTCTATCCTCTATTCCAGATCTCATATCCCTGTCTTCTGGCTGAATCATACACTGGCTGCATATTCTTCTGCAGGATATTATAAAATTCCATTTCTGTATTTCCCTTTCTGTAAAGTTCCTGTCCTGCCCAAAGTGAATGTAAATTATCCCTGTAGCAGGCCTCGTACAATCTTCGAATCCCGTCTTTCTCATAAATCAGACCATACATAATAAATTGATTTCTGGCAAAGCGTTCAAAAAACGGATCCCACTTAGGCAATCTATTGCTCTTTGATGAATTCAGTGAAGAATCCATTGGCATCAGATTCCACAGCTCGTCATTCATAACAAATGACCAAGGGATAAAATGATCCACATCATACTGTTTTGGAACCACAGGCTTGTCTGTAAACACATCTCTTACTTCACTTACCTCCAGAATTCCTTCCCATAGCTTCCGCACTTTATTCAGTTTACGCATCTTCTCATCCATTGGCGCAAGCTTATAAATCAGCCCCGGCACCTCTGGATTATTATTCTGCAGCCACTTTACCTTTTCATATTGAATCCAACCCAAAATCGATACTGTCTCATGCTGGATCATCTCCACCCAGGCATCCTGAAAATAAATCTTTTTCTTCAGCTTACTCTCATAGCCTAATGTGTATGGCAATAGAACAACATCACGATTGATTCTCTCTATGTAAGCAATCATTCTGCGAATACTTCCCCAATCGGCCACTTCTTCACTTTTATGAAAGAACCCGGCCAGCGCTCTGTACGGAACCATATTGGTAAGCTGTTCCTTGAAAGCCTTTAACTCATCATTATGCTCTGCAATCGCGTTCTTAATCTCAACTTTAGATGCATTAGCCGAAAGTTCTGAAAGTTCCGTCAGCCTTAATACTGCTCGCTCCAGGCCATCTCTCACCTGACCATCTGACAACATACCAC
>CAMWWJ010000058.1 GCA_947177925.1 uncultured Lachnospiraceae bacterium | reverse complement strand
CTTTGGAAAAATCCTGTTCATGAAGCTAAATCTGTTGCTCCAGTTCGTGTTTGCTTATACCAAGCCTGAAGGCAATTTCCTTTAATAGCCGGTCAGGAACCCTTGGATTATAAAGGTATAATCTTTCTCTCTTGTCTATTTGTCAAAATCTCTCCATTTAATTTTACTCATAATATTTTTTCCTTTCTTTGTGTTGTGTGACGACTATATCATAAGCAATGGGAAAGAAATTTTATACAGCATAAGTAAGTGATACAAAGGCATAAATTGTCCAAAGAAAAAACAAGCAGTAGTTGTAGAACGTTAAATGAAAAGGCTGTTAATAATCTTGTTCCAGAAAAAGGAGAAAAAATAAATATGGAGAAGTTGATTAGCTCGCTAACTGATTCTGAGAAAGTCGAGAGATAAATAGCTGATTGCTGATAGATGTTATTACATAATAAAAATAATGAAATGTTATTGTAGAAAAATACGAAATATGGTATTATTTGTCACATGGGAAACCATAGAGCTAAAGGCGGCTTTATCCCTCTTGTTTTTTCGGAGGGTTGACAGCCCTCCAGACGAGAGAAAGGAGGGCGATACAATGATTACATATCAGGATTTCTTTTTGTTCTGTACGTTCATTGTTGCCCTTATCAGTCTGCTGTATCAGATTTTTAAGGGAAAGAAATAGCCGCCACTATTCGCAGTAGTGACGGCTGACCGCTTTTAGCGGAAGTCATACATTATCTTGTGGGATAGAGCCGCATCTATGGCTTTCCCTTTTTGTATTTATAATATAGCATATTCGGTAAAGGGTTTCAAGTGCAGCACAAAAGAAAGATTTTTAAAATCGCCTGCCTGACGGAGATCTGGTGCTCGCTCCATATCCAAAACTGATCACATAGCTTTGCTGATATTTTTCATAAATCTTAAGATAATCTTCCTCAGATATAGATTCTTCCTTTCCGTCTTTCAGGCGGCGGTAAGAAACACTATCGTTTTCGCCGTATACAGCTTCATATTGTTCCTTCAGCAATAGCTGATGATTTTGGGTGTCTATAACATAAATTTCCAGACTGTGTTCTGAGGCCGTATAAATACATTTATTCCCAAAAGAGATGGGATATGCGGTGCCCATGCTTTCTATTCTGCCAAGATTATATGTTTTGTCGTCCATTGCATAATAGATATTGCAATAAAGTGCCGCATTATGCGCAAAACCATCATCATAAGTTGCGTCTGTTGTAAATAGGACATCATTCTTTTCCCCGATATCTTCCAGTGCAAACTGTTCCTCATCTCCTAATCCGGCAATGATTTCCCCATAATAATCTTCATTCTTTTCACTTTTATGCTGTCCACATCCTGTTAATACCAGAATGAGCATAGCCATGATAAGCAATATTTTGTTTTTCTTCATATTCAGTATCCTCCTATATCCCGTTAATCTTTCCGACTTTTGATAAAATAGCATACACATAAAATGATTCCAACAGCAGCTATCAATATTGAAGGCAGGCACAGCCTAAAATAATTAATCGGTGCTGCTGCATACTGCCCGGTGGCAATGTACCTGTACAGAATATATCCCAGACTGGACGTTGTGCTTTTCAGCGCATCCACAAAAGCAGCCATCATCACACCAATCGTCAGAAGGAGAATCCCACTTGTCAGTAGCAGGTTCATTTTCCGGTTATGCAGGTTGATACGGGACAGATCCTCCAATGTGATTTGTGATTTTTGTTCTTCCATTTTTGTTTCCTCCTTACGTAATAATTCGTCCAGAGAAATTTGAAACAGCGTGGAAATTTTTACCACACTTTCAATATCCGGCATGCTGGTGCCATTTTCCCATTTGGATAGTGCCTGTCTGGATACATTCAGTTTTTCAGCAAGCTGTTCTTGAGTCATGCCGGAAAGCTTTCTTAATTGTTTGATTTTCTTTCCTAATTGCATTTTCCATTCTCCTTTCGTGTCCTAATTATATTGGAAGACAGCTTAAAAAAGCAAGCAATAATGTGTTACATTTGCGCTATAATTGTTTACAAAGCCGGGTTTTGGCAATATTTTACTACTTTATGCGCAAGAGAAAAAGACTTGTACGGGCATACAAGTCTTTTGATTCAGTCAATTTCTTTTTGAAAAAATGGGTTGCAATTATCGGTCTTATTGACGTGTGGAAGTATAATCTACACCTTCCCATACATAGTTAACAGATACCGGCCATGCGAATGAGGTGACGGCATTGGCAGCATTGATGACAGCAGTGGCAGCCGTTTCATAAAGATTTGGTTGTAATCGGGGTCTGTTATAGGATGGATTATTATGTGGATTAGGCATAATGTCGTATTCGGCTCTCCTTCCAAGGTTGTCGGGTGGGGTGATATAAAAACCGCGATTTCCACCTCCATTTCCGGCACCACCATATTGAATCTCACAAACATCATATGTATTGTTGTTATCCCTGACTGTAATTTGAATTGGCATATCATTGTCCTCCTTTTTGTTTGATAGTTGGATTTTACAGGAAAAAGAACAAAAATAAAAAAGGTGGCGTGCCTTAAAGAGATTATGCACATAAATACATTGTGAACAGAAGGTCTTGATACAAAAAATATTTTCTTAAAAATAAGTGAAAAATATTTAAGTCAATTTTCATGAATTATACACAATTTGTACAAAAATATTTTGTAAGGTAGTATGAAATGGGAAATCCCGAAAACGGGATGGAAAAAGCTGGAAAACAGGTACATTTCATGTACCGGGAGGTGCAAAAGTAATGGAAATGACAGACAATATGACAGAGGAAGAGTACAGCAGCCTGATCATTCCTTATCAGGACGCCATGGCAAATTTAATGACCAGGCTGGAAGCATTAAATAATGACTATCGTTTGAAATATAAAAATTATCCCATTCATTATATTCACAAGAGGATTAAAAAGAAAAAAAGCATAGAGGATAAGCTTCGGAAACGCCAGATAAAGATAAGTGCAGAGGAGGCAAGGGAATCCCTTACAGATATTGCAGGCGTGCGGATTATCTGTTACTTTGTGGATGATATCTACGGGGTGCTTTCCCTGATTAAGCGGCAGTCGGATATTCTTGTGCTGAAGGAAAAGGACTATATCAAAAATTCTAAGAAAAACGGATACAGGAGCTATCATTTAGTCATTGGAGTTCCTGTTTATCATACGGACGGTATGGAATATTATCCGGTGGAGATACAGCTAAGGACCCTGCAGATGGAGCTTTGGGCCAGTATGGAGCATCGGATCTGTTATAAGAGTGACCGAAACGTGGAAAGGGATGCGGAAATCTTTTTAGGCTTTGCCCATCAATTGGAGGAGATGGAAAATACCTTACACAGAATGGAAAAAAATCTGGAAGTGGAGTAAGTGAAGATTCGGTTGGAGAGCATGAGCCAATAGAAACGAATGATAAAGGAATAAACATACGGGCATCTGCCCCTTGACTTTATGAAGTCAGGGCGCAGGTGCCTTTTTTGTAGTCTGGACATAGACAGGACGGAAACCTAAGCTTATTTTTTTACAGCTTACCCGTCTCCTTTTGCAACATACCAGAAAGCCTGTTGAAAATATTCCTGTTTTTTTCTATCCTATTCAAACAGAAAGGAACAAGGGAGGAAGCCTTATGGAAAACATCATAGAAGTAGAGCATTTGAAAAAGAATTATGGGCAGGTTAAAGCAGTGGATGATATCAGCTTTTCCGTAAAAAAAGGTGAGCTGTTTGGATTTTTGGGAATTAACGGAGCAGGAAAATCAACTACTATCAATATGCTGTGCACCTTATTTAAGCCCACGGAAGGAGAAGCAAGAGTATGCGGCTATTCCATTTTAAGGGAGCCGGAAGCAATCAGAAAGCGCATAGGAATCGTATACCAGAGTAACTGCCTGGATGACAGGCTGACTATAAAAGAGAATCTAATTGTAAGAGGAAGCCTTTACGAATCAAATGGCAGGAAAATAAAGGAACGGATCGAGCAGGCTGCAGAGGAGCTTTCCCTGAAGGAACTTTTAAACAGACCCTTTGGGAAACTGTCGGGAGGGCAGAAGCGGAAATGTGAAATTGCAAGAGCTTTGCTGAATACACCGGAAATCCTGTTTTTGGATGAGCCTACCACGGGCCTTGACCCGGCAACAAGAAAAAATGTATGGGAAAGCATAGGGCGGCTGCAAAAGGACAGGAATATGACGGTGTTCCTTACGACTCATTACATGGAGGAAGCAGCAAAAGCAACGCATATAGCCATAATGGATAAGGGCAGATTAAAAGAATATGGAACCCCTTTTTCTTTAAAGGAAAGCTTTGCCAAAGACAGGCTCTTTCTGATACCGAAGGGGGAAAAACAAGAAACATTGTGCCGTTACTTAAAGGAAACCGGCAAAAGCTTTGGAAAGAAAGAGGAACGTTTTGTAATTCCCCTAAAGACTACTTTAGAGGCAGTTGATTTGTTAAAAGAAGTAACAGAATGGATAGAAGGCTTTGAAGTGATTCAGGGAACTTTGGATGATGTATTTCTCAATATCACAAGTAGAAATATAGAAGAGGAAAGGGAGATATCAGATGAGAACAATTAGACAATTAGTAAAGAGGAACAGCCTTTTATATATAAGGGATAAATCAGCCGTATTTTTTTCCATGCTTTCCATGCTGGTAGTATTGGGGCTCATGGTAGTGTTTCTTGGAAATATGAACCGGGACAATGTGGTTTTTTTGTTAGCCGAATATGGCGGCAATCGAGATGGGGAGGCAGACCTTAAGAATGCGGAGCATCTCATTGAAATGTGGACTGTAGCGGGAATTTTAGTGGTAAATGCCGTTATGGTAACTTTAACGGTAATTGGCGTAAGGATTCAGGACGAAGAAAAGAAAAGACTCCAAAGCTTTTATGCGGCACCGGTAAAACCTGTGAAAGTCGCGCTGGGATATATTTTTTCCGCCCTGCTTTTAGGAACGATTATGTGCATACTGACACTGGCGGCAGCAGAGGCTTATATTGCCGTAAGAGGCGGGAGGCTTTTGAACCTGGAAGAAACATTGCAGGTAATAGGATTGATTGTTCTGAACGTATTTTTATATGCCTGTACTCTGTTTTTTGTAGGAATGTTCGTACACAGCGACAGCGCATGGAGTGGCTTTGGTACGGTAATAGGCACATTGGTAGGTTTTGTAGGAGGAATCTATCTTCCAATGGGATTTTTGCCGGAAAAAGTCCAGACTGTGCTAAAGGCCCTGCCGGTCCTTCACGGAAGCGCCATGCTGAGAGATATTTTTACAAAAAAAGCGCTGGAAACAACCTTTTTCGGAATGCCAGAGGAGGTTGTGGAGGAATATAAGGCTTACATGGGCATTACGGTGAAAGCAGGGGAAACGGTACTGAGCAGTGAAATACAGATGGCTTTTTTGCTGGGATTTGCTATAATAATGATAATTGCTTCTGTAACTGCCTGGAAAGTTGTTGACGGAAGCAGAAGGAATCCGTAACCATCAAAAGAAAACACAGAGTTAATTGACAGAGTGATTAATCGGGATTTGTAAGTAGAAAGAGAGATTGATTATGATAGATATAGAGAACAGTATTATGGCTACAAAACAAGGATTTGAACATAGTTTTTCTTCGGGAGATTTTTATAATAAGCAGACACAAGACGAACGTCATTTGAAAAACATTCTTGATTTTTTGCCATTGAAAGCTGATATGAAAATTTTAGATTTAGGTGTGGGAAGTGGTTATTTGTCTTTCCCTATTGTCAAAAAATATCCAACCATATCAATAATAGGATTAGATATTGTTGAAAAGGCTTTAGAAGTCAATCGCCTTAAGGCAAAGGAAGAAAATGTCCGAAATATTAGTTTTATAAGCTATAATGGCATTGACTTTCCGTTTGCTGATAGTGAATTTGACATGGTTATTTCAAGATATGCGTTACATCATTTTCCAGATATACAGAAAAGCATTTCTGAAGTTAGCCGAGTTATAAAGCAAGGAGGTTTCCTATTTATTTCAGACCCAACGCCTAATGCCAATGATACCAGTCGATTTGTGGATGGATATATGCAACTAAAAAAGGATGGCCATATTAAGTTTTATACGGAAGATGAATGGCTACAGATATGCGGAAAATATGAGTTGCAATTCAAAAAATCTTTTGATAGTACAATTCGGTTCCCGAAGAAAAAAGATACAGCATATGGATTTGATGAATTATTAAAGAAGCATGATAAAAAGATTGTCGAAGGTTATGAACTTGAAGTGGTGGGAAATGAAATATATGTAACAGAACATGTTAATAATATTTTGTTTTATAAACGATAAATTCAGGTTTGCAGGAGGAATAAGAATGTCAAATATTGTATCATTTGATGGTAAAGTTGTGCCTGATGATGATTCACTTGCAATGTCAAATGGCGGAACAGATGTATTTATAAATATTCTCGCTTTAAGTGGCTCTGTAATTGCCCGGACCGAAAGTGAAAAGCGCTTGATGGTTTATTTATCTGAAAAAGATCAAATAATCGGCAGAGGTTGTGTCGGATTTGATATTGTTGAAATGCCGTGGGATAAAGAAACCTTTGAAAAAGATAAGAAATTAATTATTCAGTTAATAAACGAGGCAAGAAATAAAACCGGTTGGGAAAGGCACGATTATAGTCCAAATGAGGAACTCGTTTCATATTACTTAGATACATTTGAAAATCTGATAAAGAGAATGACAGTGGATGATATTAGAGAAAATTCATTGAATCATTGGCTGTCGGAGTCGGAAGAGGATGATCCTGTCTATTGCGATTTTCCAAGATGTAAAAAGCACAATACTTTTTTAACCTGTTTTGGATGTCAGATATGTAATAGTTAGCTTTCGGATTATCGGGTTGGAAAATTCTTATTTATCGGGAAGTTGCATACAAAGACAAATCGTTAAGGAAAGAATCGAAGGTGGTGCAAACGAAAAAGCAGTCCAGGCCTTTTTCTGTAACTGCCCTTTCGTTTGCATCAGTTTCGATTTTTCCTGGTTGAACAAAGCGCGTCCGGGTAGTTGCTGTATATGGACTTTCAATCCGTCCGGCCTTTTAGCGCAGGAGATCGCATATGGACACATAATAACAGGATTTTTGAATCAATTCTGCGTTTTTGGCATCAGAAACAAGCCTCCAGAGGAAGCTTAAAAAAATATTTGGCTGCCGTTTTTAACACAGAAGATGTGGTTGTGGCGTTACGCAGTATTGTTCTGCAGGCAGGGGGATGATCCTTCCGCCACAGGAAGAACATCTGCAGATATCCTTATTGTAAAGCAGCCGGATAATGGCAGGTGCATCCAGACCCTTCAGCCTTGAAATATACTTTTTGCAGCCGATGAGGTTCCGGCACAAGGTGATCTTCTTATTTTTATTCCGGGAGGATAACAGCCCATAGTGGCATACCCGGACAAAACGCTTCGGCGGGACATGCATCAGGAACCTCCGGATAAACTCTCGGCCAGAAACAGTGACTTATTTCCAATTTCCCTGATTTTTGTAGTCTTTGACAGTAAATGTAACAGCAGACCCTGTCATGCCTTTGATCCGGTAATTACTGACAGCAATACGGTGCGTGTACTTGCCAAGGTATTTGATCACAGACTCTGCACCACGGAATGGCTTCTTACAATAAGGTATCCATTATTCATTAAATAAGTCTGACCTGCTTTCTGTGTTGGAGCATTGGCTCACCTTTAACAACGGTAACTTCCTTGTTAAGTTTTCCGTCACGAGAACCAAATAACACCATATTGTCCAGAAACAGGAGCTTTTTCTCCAGGTTTAAGTCCCATAAGAAATCCTCCTCTCTTATTATCAGCACTCAAGAATAATAAGATAAATACTAAATATAGAAAGTGTCAAGATAAAAAGCACTATAATTTGAAATTTTTGCTGATTTTTCATTATATTTGTGATAGAGTATAAGTAATAATTTTTAGGGATGTTTTATCAAAAACGAGGTGCGTTATGACCGAAGCAGAAAAGAGGACTGCTGCGACAAAGTTTTACAATGACTGGCGTGGCATAGGTGATGAGAAAAGTGATAGTCAAAGATTTTGGATTGAATTTCTTAGTAATGTTTTAGGGATTGAAGATGTTACGCAGAAGATTATTTTTGAAAAACGTGTAGTAGTGGATAATCAAACCAAATTTATTGATGTTTATATACCGGAAACACGGGTTTTAATAGAACAAAAAAGTATAGATAAGGACTTGGGCAGGAAAATATCACAGTCAGACGGAAGCTTGCGTACACCTTTTGAGCAGGCACGCAATTATGCGCAATGGATGATACCGAATGAAACACCGTTATGGATTGTGACCTGCAATTTTAAGTCTTTTGAAATTCATGATATGAATAAGCCAGGCGAACCGCCAGTGGTAATTTCTCTTGAAGAAGTGCGAAATAAACTTCCTTTATTTGATTTCATGTTTAAAGAAGATGTAAAAGAACTTTCTCATGAAATGGAAATTTCCGTCAAAGCAGGGGAAATTGTAGGGGTTCTCTATGACAAATTGATAGCGCAGTATAAAGAGTCTGATGAGCAGTCATACAAAAGTTTAAATGCGTTATGTGTACGGCTTGTCTTTTGCTTATATGCGGAAGATGCGGGCATTTTCGGTTCACGCATGATGTTCCATGACTATTTGAAAGATATTCCCGTCAATGGTTTCAGGAAAGCACTTGTGGAACTGTTTAAGGTTCTTGATACGCAAATAGAGGATAGAGATAAGTATTTGGCAGAAGACAATCCAAAGCTTGCTGCTTTTCCTTATGTTAATGGCGGTCTGTTTGCAGATGAAACAATAGAGATACCACCTTTTACCGAAGAAATTAAAAGTTTGCTCTTAAACAAAGCAAGCGCAGATTTTGACTGGTCAGATATCAGTCCGACTATTTTTGGCGCAGTATTTGAAAGCACATTAAATCCCGAAACGCGAAGAAACGGCGGAATGCACTATACTTCGATTGAAAATATCCATAAGGTCATAGACCCACTGTTTATGAACGGGCTAAAAAATGAGTTGGATGAAATTAAAAAGCTTACTGTAAATCGCACAAAAAAGGCAAAGTTAAATGCTTTTCAAGTAAAAATTGCAGGATTAAAGTTTCTTGATCCGGCATGTGGTTCAGGAAATTTTCTGACGGAAACATATATCTCGCTACGCAGATTAGAGAATGAAATTTTAAACGAACTGCAAGCGGGACAAATTGTGCTTGGAGAAGCATTAAATCCTATTCAGGTGTCCATTGGTCAGTTTTATGGAATTGAAATCAATGATTTTGCTGTAACCGTTGCCAAGACAGCATTATGGATTGCGGAAAGTCAGATGATGAAAGAAACGGAAGATATTGTCCATTTGAGTCTTGACTTTCTACCGTTAAAATCTTATGCAAATATCATTGAGGGGAATGCGCTTGGGATAGATTGGGAGAGTGTCGTGCCGAAGCATGAGCTGAATTATATTATGGGGAATCCACCGTTTGTTGGTTTTAAATTTGCCAATGAAATTCAAAAGCGGGACATGAAATCGGTTTTTTCTGAAATTAAGCCGGCTTTACTTGATTATGTATGTTGTTGGTATAAAAAAGCAGCGGAGTATATTCAAGGCTCAAAATGCGAAGTGGCATTTGTGTCTACAAATTCAGTATCACAAGGGCAAATGGCGGGGGACTTATGGTCTCTGCTTCTGAAAAAATATTCGCTTTCCATTAATTTTGCATGGCGATCTTTTGTTTGGAATAGTGAATCAAGCAGTACTGCTAATGTACATGTGGTTATTATTGGTTTTTCCGTAGTAACTCATACCCCAAAAATTCTATTTTCTGGCGATACAGTCAGAGAAGTATCAAATATAAGCCCTTATTTGATTGAAGGAACAAATATATTGATTTTAAGCAGGAAAATGCCTATATGTGATGTCCCACAAATAGTCATGGGAAATCAAGCTATGGATGGTGGAAATCTTATTATTGAAGAAAAAGATTATGATGAATTTGTTAAAAAGGAACCACTCGCAATACCATATATTAAACGATATATGATGGGATATGAATTTATTAACAATAAAAGGAGATGGTGTTTATGGCTGGTAAACTGTTCTCCTTCACGGCTTCGTAGTATGCCTTATGTAATGAAACGAGTTAAGGCTGTGCAGGAAATGCGGGTGGCGAGCAAGGATGCGGGAGCACGAAAAAAAGCAGAAACCCCCATGTTGTTTCGTGAACAGCGTAATCCTGCTAGATTTATTGCCATACCCATTACATCTTCACAAGGGAGGAGGTATATTCCTATTGGATATCTTGATGAAAAAACCATTGCGGGAAATACGTTATTTGTTATTGAAGAAGCATCCATTTATCATTTTGGGGTTCTGACATCAAATGTTCACATGGCATGGATGCGCACAGTTGGTGCAAGAATGAAAAGTGATTACAGATACTCTAAAGACATTGTTTACAACAATTTTCCATGGCCTAATCCAACAAATGAGCAGCGGGAAAAAATAGAACAGACTGCACAGGCAATATTAGATGCGAGAAACTTATACCCAGACAGCAGTCTTGCAGATTTATACGATGAACTTACTATGCCGCCAGAACTCCGAAAAGCGCATATGCAGAACGATAAAGCTGTCATGCAGGCATATGGATTTTCCATCAAAGATACAACAGAAGAAAGCTGTGTGGCGGAATTGATGAAACGATATCAGGAAATGACGGCTGTGTGAAAATATTATCTACATTTTTGAATGAAAGGAAAAACGCAAATGAATATTGTCGGACAGATAATCAATGGGTATTTATTTGAAGAGGCTCTTGGAAGCGGAAGTTTTGGTGATGTATACAAAGTATCAAGAAACGGCAAAAAATATGCTGCGAAGGTTTTGTCGGAAACTTATATATTAGATGAATTTAAAAACGAACAGAATCGAATCACAAGGGAAATTGACGTCTTAAAGAATGTAAAAGGTGAAAATCTGATTCAATATCAAGAGGATTTTTATTTTGAAAATGAATTTGGTGTAATGGAATATGTCATTGTAATGGAGTATTTTGAAGGCATAACCCTACGAAATTTTCTGAAAGCAGACATTTCGCTTGATGCCTTGATTCATATATTTGTAGATATTTTAAGCGGAGTAAAGGATTTGCATAACACGATCATTGAAAATGAGGGTATTATTCATAGAGATTTAAAGCCGGATAATATAATGATTGATGAAAAATTGAATGTCAAAATTATTGATTATGGCTTGAGCAAGATTATAGATTTTTCATCAATAACATCAACAGGAACACAAATCGGTTCACCCTTATATATGTCACCAGAACAATTAAAGGACAGCAAGCACATTGATTACAGGGCTGATATATATGCATTAGGAATTATTTTATATGAAATGCTGACAAAGAACATTCCATATAAAGCAGCAACATTGCCTGAATTGCTGTTGAAAATATTGAATGATCCGATTATTCCGCCCAAACAGTATAACCCGGATATTAGTGACGGGTTGGAGAGCATTATATTCAAAGCGACTGCAAAAGAGCCATATGCACGTTTTCAGACAGTTGATGAGTTTATAGGTGCTTTTGATAAAAAGAATACTCAAGAAGAACTGATAACAGTGGGGAAATATTATGCGTGGATATATCGTGAAAAAGCTGTTACAGAACAATTTGAAAAAATAAATAAAGCTGATATTATTTATCCTATCCACGTTCAAAATTGGATAAAAAATTTACATTTATATTTTGCAAAAAATGGTTTTAAAAATGTAATAATTGATCCTTCTACCCAAAGATTGTCATATGTTGCATTTGCTAATACAAAGGGACTTGTGGATTTACCTTATTCGCCGGATAAAGGAGTTATTTCCTTGGAATATCTACACAATCCTCAAAAGCGCAAAGAATATATAGATACATGGTATTCTACAGTTTCTATGGGGTATAAATTGGTTTTGCCATACCATTATATCAGCAATACAGATTATCCCGTGGAAAAAATAGATGATTGGATAAAAATAAACATTCAATTGATTGATGAAAGCTTACAAGTGGTGGATGAAGGAAAAGAAAAATATGCAATGATATCAATAGGACTTGGTCATCTGGTATTTCAAGCGGATAAAATATTGTCTTATTTTGTTCATGCACAAGTAGATGGATTTATAGTACAGGTTTCTGATATGAAACAGTTGAATGAACAGTCATTAGGAAGTTATCTTGATTTTATGATTAATTTACAGAAGTATACAAACAAACCTGTGATTGCATTAAAAGTACCGATTCCCTTGGGACTGGCATTGATTGCTAAAGGAATACATGGTTTTTCGTTAGGATTGGCAAGCATTGATTATTTTGACGAGCAATACATAAAAGAGGAAAGAGATTCATTTAATTTATACTCAAAATTTTATTTTCCGCAAGTATTATCGTTTTTAACCTATCCTAAAAAGGATACATTTGCATTTGAGCAGCTTTATAATTATTTTGGCAGTTGTAGCTGCAAGTGGTGCAGTGGAAAATCTGCGATTGAAATCGGTACTGGCGATAAAGGAATACAGTTGCATCATTGGCAGATGATGTTAGAAGAAGTTGATAAAATAAATGAGTATGCAGGAATTGATAAAATTTCTTATTTGAAAGGGCGGATTGAATCCGCTTTAAACAATCTTGATATGATACCAAAAGAGATTTTGGGAAGTCAAAGGAATACGGACTATTATAAGTTACTGAAAAATCTAAAAAAGATAATTTAAAAGCAAAACAGGTGAGATTATGTTTGTAAACGAAAAAGCATTGGTAGAAAAATTAGTTCTTGACTTGCAGGAAAGATTTGGAACACATTACATTGTCCGAGAGTTACGGGGTGGAAATAATATTGCAGATATTGTTTATTCGACCGAAATAAACAGAAGCAATATTGTGTTTGATGAATATTTTAATGCATACTATTATTT
>CAMWWJ010000057.1 GCA_947177925.1 uncultured Lachnospiraceae bacterium | reverse complement strand
ATGTATGTGTTTTTGAGCTACGTAGTCTCACTGTGTAGCCCTCACTGGCCTGAGACTTGGCTCTGTAGACTAGACTGATCCAGAACTACAGCCATCCTGCTGCCTTTCACACGCACCATCTCACCTGACTTAAACTTTACCCCCTGTACTTTTTAAGTGGTACTGGGGCTAGAACTCAGCCTTGCATGTTCTAGGCAAGTCTCTAGCACTAAGCTATATTCCCAGCTTATTTTATCCTCATTTGTTGCATTTTTGAGTTCTATGTCTGGATCATTTGTGTTAGTATGGTAGTTCCTTATTGATGAACAGTTTAGTTATATTCTCTTTTTCTCTTTGATGTTAAAAATGCTAGAATGTATTATCTTATAATTTTCATTTTTTACATACTGTCATTTTCGGTATTGACTAAATGTAATAAAAGCAGTAGAATTAAATGGCAATAAAAATGACAACATGTCATTTTTATTGCAAGAGAAAAATAAAATTTGAAAAAACAGCAGTATCATTATATAAATATAAGCTTTTAACTGGAAAAAGGAAGGAATCATGCCAAAAGTAAAAGAATCCTATACAGAAGAAAAGAAAGAATTCATCCTCCATTGTACAAGAGAAGTATTAAGAGAAAAGGCATTTAATCAGCTTACCATGCGTGATGTCATCAGGAAGACAGGCTTTAGCCAGGGGACGATTTATCAATATTATAAAAATCTGGATGAAATATTAAACGTGATTATTTGTCAATATATGTACAGAATGAAGGAAGAAATAGAAAGCTGTACGAAAGAAGAAACAGAATTTGACAGTTGCTACGAAGCTGTCTGCAATTGCCTGGTAAGACTGTATGAAGAATCCCCTGTAGTCTTTGAGGCTGTCATGGGAGAAATATCCTTTTCCAGGGAAAAGGGCTCCGAAGATGATGTGCTTCATGATATTTATCTGGTGGGAGAAGAACTGAATGAAATCATCATCCGGATATTAAAAAAGGGCATGGAAAATGGAATCGTGGAAAGCGATTTGAATTTATATGTAGCAGTATTTTATATGTGGTCCTCTATAGGGCAGACCATTTTGTTTTCAAACAAAAAGAAAGAATATATCAGACAACAGTTCGGTATGGATGATGTGGCATATAGAAAGCAGAGCTTTGAATTGATTATAAAATCTATTAGAAAAATTTAAAAGACATGGGAGAAAGAAAAAATGATAGGAATTTATTTCAGCGGTACAGGAAATACCAGATTTTGCGTAGAATACTTATTGGAGAAAATTGACCCTGAGGCAAAGGCATATTCCATAGAGGATAAAAATGTGTTGGAGGAGCTGGCAAAGGAAGAAGAGCTTGTCTTGGGATACCCGGTCTATTACAGCAACCTTCCCAAAATCCTACAGGATTTTCTGGAAAATCATGCCCCTTTATGGCAGGGGAAGAAAATCTATCTGGTAGCCACAATGGGATTGTTCAGTGGAGACGGAACCGGAGTAGCGGCAAGAAGACTAAAAAAATATGGTGCGCAAATAACCGGAGGGTTGCATTTGAAAATGCCGGATTGCATTGTGGATGTAAAGGCCTTAAAGAAATCCACAGAAGAAAATAGAAAAATGATAAACCAGACAAAGTTGAAAATAGAACGTGCCGCAAGCCTTTATAAACAAGGAAAGCCCACCCAGGACGGACTGAATGTTCTTTGTCACGTGGCAGGCCTGTTTGGACAGAGACTGTATTTTTTCCATAAGACAAAACATTATACGGATCAATTGAAAATCAATGAAAATAAGTGTATTGGATGCGGAAAATGTGCAGGACTATGTCCTATGAAAAATATTACCCTGGAACAGGGTAAGGCAGTTCCCAATGGTGCCTGTACCATGTGCTACCGATGTATCAATCACTGTCCAAAGCAGGCGATTACCTTAATCGGGAAAAAGGTATTGCAGCAAAGTATCATTGAAAAGTACATATGAGTTTTACTCTAAATCTTCAATAAGAAAGCTTTCCGTTTTCAAATCGCAGTAGTGCCTGCCTTTTACGGCTGTAAATTTTAGCACACAATAATCCGGGTCGGTAACGCCTTGCTTATAATACATGCTGTCACCAGCCTGCCAGATTTCCTTTTTTATTTCGTCATCCTGCAAAACCTCCATGGTTCCAATCAGCATGAGACCCTCATAACGGAAACGTCCTCTGTGATAAAAATAAATGCTTGCCTTTGGGTTTTTCATAAATTGCTGTGAACGCATAGAGGAGGTATTTGTGCTAAAATAAAAACAGTTTCCCTCTATTTTTCGCGGGGTAAACATGGCTTTCAGGTTTGGAAACCCATCTTCATCTACAGAAGCCATGAAGGCTGTTTTCTGTTTTTGGATAAATTCAAAAATCTGTTCTCTTGTTTTCATGGAAAACCTCCTGTGTTCATAAGATTATTTGTGATCGTTTTCTATTTGTGTCAGGGTATTCAGTATTCTGGCCAGATAGCGTTCAAATTCTTCCTGTTCTTTCTTTGAAAAGCCTTGATAAAATAAGGTATTCATCTGCTTTGACACGGTCTCATATTTTCCTTGTATGGACCTTGCATATTCTGTCAGCGATATAATTGTCTGACGGCGGTTAGCAGGATTTATTTCTCTTGCTAAAATTCCTTTGTTGACCATTCCGTCCACTACGATAGAAACGGTATTTTTGGCAAGGGAGGTTTTGGCGCTGATTTCACTAATAGTAAGATTGTCTGTTTTCCAAAGGATAAATAAAATGCGTCCCTGTCCGCCGCTTATCTCAATACCGTTTTCAATCAATAACCGCTCAAAGAGCCTATCCTGGATCTGCTTAATCTGTGTAATGTAAAATCCACCTTTTGTTTCCATATGACCACCTTATATCCTGATAGAATATTTCTATATAGAACAATATAAATGATAACATGAATTTTAGAAAAAAGCAATAATTTATACAAAAAAATGTACAAAACTATACATAAAAATGTTAAATTCTACACTTGAAACCTTTTAACGGATATGATATATTACAGATATAAAAAGGGAAAGCCATAGAAGCGGCTCTACCCTCAATAGTTTATTGATTTAACCCTTTGCAGGGTCAGCCGTCACTATTTCCGGTAGTGGCGGCTATTTCTTTCCTTTAAAAATCTGATAAAGCAGATTGATAAGGGCAACGATGAATGTACAAAACAAGAAAAAATCCTGATATGTAATCATTGGCATCTCCCTCCTTTCTTTCGTTTGGAGGGTTATTTTCCTCCGAAAATCAGAGGGTAAAGCCGCCTATAGCTCTATGGTTTCCCGTGTGACAAATAATACCATATTTCGCAATTTTTCGCAATGATATTTCGACAATTAATTTTAATTTTCCATGAAAGAGAAACCGCAGTAGCCATATTCTCATTTTCATAAGCTTCTGTTATAATCAAATGTAAAAATCCAAATATCATATTAGACAAGCATCTCATAAAAGGAGTGAAAATATTTGAAGCATATAAGAAAGTATGTAAGAAATCTTGTAACACTTTTGGGAATTTTCATGCTGTTTGGTTTATGTGCCTGCGGCAGCAGTCAGAACGGACAGCAAGAGGAGAATGAGCAAAAGACCATTATGGAAGGAAATGAAGAAGAAATAAAAGAAGGAATAAAAGAAGAAGGAAAAGAAGAGAAGCCGGAAGCCAATATGCAGACAGAATCAGAAACGGACCGGATAGAAGAACAGCTTAATGTCATAACCAATCATTGCATGGAACTGTGGCAAAAGAGCGATATGGCAAATACAGACGAAATGTATTTTATACATTATACAGTGACGGATTTGGACCAAAACGGAAGGCTGGAAGTCATATCCGCTTCTGTTCAGGGAACCGGCATATATACTTATAGCAGCTACTTTGAAGTGAATGAACAATTAGATGGATTGAATCAATGTGAAATTCATACGGAAAAGGGAGATTCCGGAGCGGATATTGTTGGGGAAACAGTTCCGGTCTATTATGATAGGGACAAGGATGCCTATCATTACATTTTTTCTGATTATACAAGAGACGGCATGGCAGTAAGCTATGAAAATATAAGAGATATATCTTTGAAAAACGGAGAAATAACAGATAACGTCCTGGCATACAAAGAATCCATATATGATGAAAACGGTGTAGAAACCGCCGACTGTTTTGATGCAGAAACCGGAGAAAAAATTGACATGGAGCAATATGAATCGGTGGCGGATACCGTTTTTACAGAGCTTCAAAAGAAAAGGGCAGTTTTTTTATGGGAAGGGAAATGGATGAGCGAATGGCGGGAAATGAGCAGGGAACAAATACAGGACATGCTTCAAAAATCCTATGAGGGGTTTTCCATTGATGATAAGTAAGCTTAATGAAACAGAAATGACAGGAGCTTGTGTTTTTCTCTATAATTCATTCCCCCTGTATGTTATATTGCGAAATCCAATTGTGAATTTCTTTAACTACCGGTTTTAAATCCCTGCCCATTTGTGTCAAAGAGTATTCTACCTTAGGAGGGATTTGCTGGTATTCCTTACGATTCACTAAGCCGTCTTTTTCCAACTCTTTTAACTGCATAGCCAACATTTTATGGGTAATCGGTGAAAGCATGCGCTTTATCTCGCCATATCGCAGCTTCTCATGGAAAGCCAGTACATATATAATGCGCAACTTCCATTTCCCGCCAATCATATTGACTACTTTTTCAAATTTTGCGTATCCCACATCTTTCAGGAAACAATGTTCCATTTCCATGTCATGACTCTCCTTTTTGATAGTATCTCACAAAAAAGTGCGTACTTGCTGAATTGAGTATACAGAAATAAAATGGGAAAGTAAACAATATTTTGAGGAATTGAGGAAAGGACAAGTGAAAATCATCATTGTAAACGGAAGCCATCGGAAAAACGGAGCAACAGCATTCATTTTAAATGAAATGTATGAGCAGCTGAAAAAATATAGAGATATGGAAATCCAAATGGTTCATGTGGCAGATTTGGAATTGAATTATTGCGTGGGATGCGGTGTCTGTTATAAAACGGGAGCATGTATTTACAAGGACGGCATAGAAAAATTATCATTAGAAATTGCAAGTGCGGATGGAATCATTTTGGGCTCTCCTACTTATGCAAGTAATGTGTCAGGACAAATAAAGGTAATCATAGACAGGGGACATTTTGTAATGGAACAATTGCTTTATGGAAAGTATGCGATTAGTGTTACTACCTATGAAAATTATGGCGGGAGAGATTCGGCTGACATATTGAACAGGCTTTTGTCTTATTCCGGAGCAAAAGTTAGCGGCACGATAGCATATCGAAAGGGAGCTTCACTAAACTTGTTGGAAGATACCCGATTAGCCAAAGAAATTCAAAAGTCAGTAAACAGGTTTTATCATGATATTGTTGGAAAGCGTCAATATATACTTCAGGCTATAAAGCATTTTGTTGTTTTCCGAATTGGAATTAAACCTTTCGTCTTACAAAATAGTTCCCGATATGAAGGGGTAATCAAACATTGGAGAGGTGGTAGAAGTCTATGAAGCTTTATGTTCAAATATATAATTTTTTTCGCTCGTGTGCTCAATTATTACATTTTTCATGTGTTGTCTGCATGTTTTATTGATTTTTGGAGTGCCTATTGGGGAATATGTGCTTGGAGGTAAAGAGAAAGTAATTCCTCTAAGAAAGAGATGGATTAATGGGATTTTTGCATGTGTTTTTAACTTTTTAGGAGTATTTTACTTAGGAAAGGCAGGAATCATATCATTTGCTCTTCCCAATCGCTTATCCAATGGAGTAATGATTGGGTACACAGTATTTTTAGCCTATGCCATTATAGGAAATATATTTTTTACCGAGAGTAAGAAAGAGAAAATTGTAATGATACCAAGTTCTATTATTTGTTTTATATGTAGTTTTTTCACGTTTCTTATTATTCAAGGCTTCTAATGCCTCGAATAATGTATGGATATGTATGTTCCCTTGTCTTTGTTCTTATAGATATTTTTGTCTGTATATAAATCTTATTGATATTTCTCATCATAAAGAATATAATATAATTATAAACACATGCAAAACAACTGCAATATGTTTACAAGGAGGGAACGTTATGGCAGAACAGGTTTTGATTCAATTTAGGGCAGACAAAGCATTGAAACAAGAAGTGACTGAAATATATGAGAGACTTGGAATGGATTTACCTACAGCATTTCGGATGTTCATGGCTAGAAGTAAAATGGTAAAAGGACTTCCGTTTGAAGCAACATTGCCTGAACAGACAATAACAAGAGCAGAAGCAAAGAATGCTTTTCATGAATTGCGGAGGCAGGCAGCGGATGTTCCGGAAATGTCACTTGATGAAATCAATGCTGAAATTTTAGCAGCAAGAGCAGAGAGAAAAAGTGATACAGACAATTCTTGAGACAGTCAGGCAGTATGGGGTTGAAGTGTTTCCACAACCTACAGGAGCAGTCCTGATTGATATGGACGACCTTGTATTTTATGAGGCAGCTATGGAAAAGAGAGAAGATAATGCCTATTTAGTTACGGGTAATCAGAAACATTATCCATTTAGGGATTATATCGTTACCCCTGCGGAAATGATGAAGATTATTGAAGCAACAGAAGAAAGTATATAGACAATGTCAATGAGACATGAACGAGCTGCCATTGGCAAACAGAATGTTGCTGTATCGGCAGAAGAATGATATTATAAAAAAGATGAATCAAATCAGAAAGGGAATTTGTATATGAAACGATATGTTATGTTTGCATAGCACTGGCTATTGCAATGAAAAATCAAAATGTCATAGCCAATGCTATTCCTAAAAAATATGAGTTTAGGAGGCAGACATGGGCTATATAAGAGCAGAAGAAATTCTGCCCGTTGAGGTAATAGAGTTGATACAAAAGTATGTTGACGGGACAAACATATATATTCCGAGAAAACAGGAAAACCGACAGGAATGGGGAAGCAAGACAGCATACAGATGTGAACTGCAAAATAGGAATGGATTGATTTATAAAGACTATTTGTCTGGCATGACAGTTCATGAGTTGGCGAATAGCTATTATTTATCTGAAAAAAGCATACAACGAATTATCAAGCAGGAAAGAGAATCAAATGTGGGCTGACTGAAGTCGGCTCACGTTTTTTAGTTCGCCCAGCATGGACTCCTTTTTTTCATATATTGGCAGGAGAATTAGTCATACTAAGATTGCAATTGGGCGAATTGCTCTTTTAATCGGGCAATTTCACGATCCTTTTCTGCAATAATGCTATCTTTTTCGGAAATTATATTATCCTTTTCCGCAAGCTCTAGTTCATGCTGTTTTTCAATGATATCAATATCAAGCATCAGTGATTCATCTGTCATATCATTCAAATCCTCCATTTCTTCATAATGGGAGTAGATATGTTCATATAGCTTAAGGGTAAGCCGCTTTAATTTTCTGGCATCATCCATAGTAATATTTCCTATCCGCAAGTTTTCTGTTATGCTTCCGATTATATCATTTTGAATGAGGTTTTTCAATAATTCCAGATTCTTAGGTGATCTTTCTTTTTTCATGATTTCCCGGAGCTTTAAAAGCTCAAATGGAATTAGGATTATCATTTTCTTTTCTGTTAATTTGGCAGGAGTGGTGTTTAGAAAGTGCAAGGCTGGGACTTCATAGTGGAAAATACCCTGTGTGCCGAAATCCAGTTCGAGAGTATATTTATCGGGAACCTTGCCTTTTGCACAGAAGTAGATGATTTTGGGTTCTGGGAACTGTAATACATATTTGCCGTCAGCTTTCATGCTGTTTCGGCTGGCATGTCCAAAGCCGTATTCGAATACACGGAAGATGATATTTTCATCCGATGTCATTTGAGCTTCCATGTGATAGCTGTGGATGCCGTTAATGGTAAGAATAGTATCTGCAAGAATCCGTTTCAATTCTTTATCCTCGAATTCCGTCCAGTTGTATGTAATGGTGCTGTCAGCAGGATAATGCGTATTAAACATCCCATTTATTAGGTTGACCACAGCGGTGGAAGATAAAGTCAGGATTTTCTTAAAGATCTTATCGTATATCTGATATAAAGTTTTTGCCATAAAAATGTATTCTCCTATCTCAAAATTTAAAATTTGTCGGATGGCGACAAGCAAAAAACAATCATAGGCATCACCTCGGCTTTAAAATAAACAAATAATATTGGGATACTGGTCGAACTGACCGGATAAAAACAGATATATTCATCTACAATAAGTAAATATCAAATAAATTTTAAATCTCGCAGAGAGATGAAATAATGATAACATGTTGCTATTTTAATTGCAAGAAAAACGAGAACTAATTAAGAAGGCTAATTAAGAAGGTAGGGAAACAGCCGGTTTGTGATTGCCGACTTAACAAAACAGAGAAGTGGTGTTTGCTATGAAGTCGGTTATACCATGGGAATAGGGAAAGAACTGATTCTTTGAAAGAAAGGATAACTTAGCAGAGCGGACTCTGTTAATTTTAAAAAGGTTCTGTTATAATCAATGAATAGCATTGACAGCAAATAGATATAGGAGCTTCCATTGATGAAGGCGATGGGGAAAAGCGAATGGAAACAGGCAGGCTTACCGAAACAGAAAAACAAAAAAAGGCAGAAGCCCTGGCAGGAGAATTATTTCGTCTGGCAAGGGATTCTATTTTCGTGCATCTGCGCTTTCTGGATGTGGCATTATCCGGGTTGACCCCAAAGCCGGATAGAACGATTGAGAGTGCGGCAGTGGACGGAAGAAATATGTATTATAATCCGGTGTATATTTTGAAAAAATATAGTGAGGATGAACATTATGTGGTGCGGCTTCTGCTTCATATGCTGTTCCACTGTATGTTTTATCATGCGTTCCAGTATGGAAAGCTGGAAGAGGGATACTGGAATCTGGCATCAGACATTGCGGTGGAAAATGCGATTCTGGATATGGAGTTAGCGATTGCTAATCTAAAAAGAGATGAAGAGGCAAGAGAAAAACTGACTTATTTGAAGGGAAGGGCAGGAAGTCTTACTGCAGAAAAATTATACCGGTATTTTAGGAAAAATCCACCTTCCAGAGAGGAAATAAAAGAGCTGGAACAGTTATTTGTGCTGGATGACCATATCTATTGGAGAGAGCGGGAAGAACTGATTGTAACAGAGGAACAGTGGAAGAAGATCAGCGAGAGGATGAAAGCTGATTTAAAGAGCTTTTCCAAAAACAAGACCGGGTCGGAAGGTCTTGAGAAAAATTTAGAGGAAGCTACAAAGGACCGTTATGATTATGGAGATATTTTAAAGCGATTTACCGTTATGGGAGAGGATATTCAAATCAATCAGGATGAATTTGATTATGTTTATTATACCTATGGCTTGTCTGCTTATGGAAATATGCCCCTGATTGAGCCTTTAGAATATAACGAGGTGCATAAGATAAGGGATTTTGTCATTGCCCTGGATACTTCTGCATCCTGCAGGGGACCTATTGTGCAGGCATTTTTGAAAAAGACCTATTCGATTCTCAAGGATACGGAAAATTTTTTCCATAAGATCAACGTGCATATCATCCAATGTGACAATCGAGTGCAAAGTGATACCAAAATCACCAATGAAGATGACTTTCATCACTTTATTTCCCATGGAAAGCTGACAGGTTTTGGCTCTACCGATTTCAGGCCGGTGTTTGAATATGTGGATGAACTGCTTGGACAGGGAGAGTTTGAAAATCTGAAAGGGCTCATTTATTTTACGGATGGATATGGCATTTATCCTGAAAGGATGCCGGAATATGATGTCATCTTTGCATTTTTGGAGGATGATGAAAGAAAGCCTCAGGTTCCGCCCTGGGCAATTCAGGTGGTGCTGGATGGAGACGAGCTGGAAGATGAGACAGATGGAGGAGAAGCAGAATGAATATGAAACAGGCAAAGGAATACATCAAACATTCCGTACACCTTTATTTAAAAAAAGATGAGTTTGGAGAATACCGGATTCCCCTTGTGCGCCAAAGACCGCTTTTTCTGTTAGGCGCTCCGGGAATCGGAAAGACGGCGGTTATGGAGCAGATTGCATGGGAACTGGGAATTGCGCTGGTATCCTATTCCATGACCCACCATACAAGACAGTCCGCTTTGGGGCTTCCTGTCATTAAGCAAAAGGAATACGGCGGTGAAATGTATGATGTGTCCGAATATACTATGAGTGAGATCATTGCCTCCATTTATGATGTAATGGAGGAAAGCGGCATAAAAGAAGGCATACTGTTTTTGGATGAAATCAATTGTGTTTCGGAAACATTATCTCCTTCCATGCTGCAATTTTTACAGTATAAAGTATTTGGCCGTCATAAGGTGCCGGAAGGGTGGGTTATTGTTACTGCCGGAAATCCTCCGGAATATAATAGGTCGGTAAGGGAATTTGACGTGGTGACTTTGGACCGTTTAAAAATATTGGAGATAGAAGCGGATTATGCTACATGGAAAGAGTATGCTATGGAAAAAGGAATCCATAATGCCATTATCAGCTTTCTGGATTTAAAAAAAGACTATTTTTACCATATGGAGACTACGGTAAAAGGCAGGTCTTACGTGACTGCAAGAGGATGGGAGGATTTGTCCCAGATATTGTTTCTTTATGAAGAGGAGAGGCTTTTCGTGGATGAGTCCTTAGTAGAGCAATATATACGGAATGAAAGAATCGTCAAAGAGTTTACGGCCTATTATGACCTTTATAATAAATATAAAAAGGATTATCAGATTGATGAAATATTGTCCGGCGCTGTTTCAGAGGAGACAATGGAAAGAGCAGGAGCGGCTGCCTTTGATGAAAGGCTTTCCCTGCTTGGAATGCTTATGGATAAAGTGCTTGGCAGCATGAAGGAGAATGTGGAAGCTTCTGATTATTTAAGAGAGCTTATGGGAAGCTTAAAAGCGGCAGGCACTTTGCTTGAAAAAGAGGAAGGAGCGGGAAAGGATATGCTTCTTGCCTTTCTGGAAAAGCAAATAGAAGCAAGGGAAAAGTTGCTTGGCTCTCTGGAAAAGGCTAATTCCCTGTCTGAACAGGATAAACGGAAGCATCGCAGAATTCTTAAGTTTCTTACCACAATAAAAAAGGAAGCATATCTGGGTGAGGCAGTTACCGGATGGCAGGCTTATGAACAGGTAAAAGAAACCTTTAATCAGAAGGTTTTAGGCATGAAGGAAGAAAGTCAGAGGGTCCAGGACATGCTTCATTGGTTGTTTTTCTTTGTGGAAAGGGCATTTGGAGAAGGAAACGAAATGCTGATACTTGTGACGGAGCTGACAGTCAATACTTATAGTGCAAGATTTATTGGGATGTTCGGCAGTGAGGATTATAAGAAGTATAACAGCCAGATGATGCTTTCAGAAAGGCAGACGGACTTAAAGAAAGAAATTGCTGCGTTAGAATTGTAAGGGAAGAGAAAATGGAAAAGGCAGAAATAAAAATAAAAGGCGGTACTTTTGTATATAGAAAGGACAAAAGAGGGATTTTCATTGAAAGGTACAGAGGAATGGAGACAGTTGTTTCCGTTCCTTCCCAGATAGAAGATTTACCTGTTGCTGCAATCGGGAAAAAAGCATTTTTAAGTGACAAGAAAATAAAGAAGGTTATTTTGCCGGACAGCATAAAGGAAATAGAAGATTGGGCATTTGCCCGATGCAGTCGGCTGGAAAGCATTACCATTCCCAAAGAGGCCCATTTGGGAAAGGGATTATTTTTAGAATGCGGTAAGCTAAGAGAAATTCACTTTACCAAAAGGAATGAGGACATAGAGGAACAATTGCAGGAAAGCCTTCCTTTCTTGTTTGCGGCAGTTCCAGTCATGCTGGCTGCAGAATACTTATTTGTACCGAAAGAGGCGGGAACAAAGCAATGGCTGCAAAAGTGGGATGCCAGAATGCTTACCATTCTTAGAAAAGACGATCAAGAGGGTTATACGAATGTAATTTTGTGTGGGGAAGAGGATTACGGAAACAACCCGGAGGATTTTGCAAGGGAAAAACGAAAAGCCAAAGTAAGGCTTGCGTTTTTGCGGTTGCTTCATCCCTATAGCCTTTCTACAGAGATGGAAAAGGAGCTAAAGGAATATCTTGTTGAACATACAAAGGGCTGTGAAACGGAAGAGACATGGGAAGTGCTGCTTTTAGAGCATGGAGATGAAGCGGGCTATTTCCAATTGTTTGCAAAAATCGGCTGTGTGACAGAAGAGAATTTTCAGGATATTCTTGGGGATATGAAGGAAGAGCATGCGGAAATGAAGGCCTTTTTGATACGGTATAAGGAAGAAAATATTGGATATCGGGATATTTTTGAGGATTTCATCCTGTAACCAGGCAAGAGCAGGCCATGGTAGAAAATCTCATTATTTAATTTTTTTGATGACGGAAGTGATAATAAAAAAGTACTTAACTTAAGGGTAATGTGATATAATTATGATAGTTACATGCAGTATGAAACAATCGGTATTTGAAATGACGGCAGTCAACAAATCGTTGTTCAGGAGGGAAAAGTATGGGAAGACTTGATGGTAAGGTTGCAGTAATTACGGGAGGAAATTCAGGAATTGGCGCTTGTGCGGCAGAGCTTTTTGCAAAGGAAGGGGCTAAGGTGGTTATATCTGCAAGAAGAGTGGAGCAGCTGGAGGCAGTAGCGGACCAGATTAAAGCAGCAGGAGGGGAAGCCTTGGCTGTACCCTGCGATATTTCGGACAAAGAGCAATGCAGGGTGGTGATTGAAAAAGTGGTAGAAGCATTTGGGACCATTGATATTTTGGTAAATAATGCAGGCGTGGTGGATGCGGGTATTGAAGCGGTGGAAAAGGTAACGGATCAGACTATCGATACTCTTATAGACATCAATACAAAAGGAACTCTTTATATAACAAGAGAGGCAGCAAAAGTAATGATTGAGAAAAAAGCAGGCTCGATTGTAAATGTTTCCAGTGTTGCAGGCTATACCGGTGGTGGTGGGGTCGCTTATGTGGCAAGCAAGGCGGCGGTTATTGGCATGACAAAAAATATTGCAATGCGTTGCGCCAGTGTGAATGTGCGTTGCAATGCTTTGTGTCCGGGAAGCGTGGTAACACCTATGACGAAAAACATGAAAAGGGAAAATCTGGATCCGGATATGATGGGGGCAATGGCAAAGCATGCAGACCTGTCCCTGCCGGTATGTATGCCGGAGGAGATTGCAAATGCGATTTTGTTTTTGGCAGGAGATGAATCCTCCGCTATTACTGGTCAGGTCATTGTAATTGATCATGGAGCGGATTTGTAGGATTTGCAGTGGGAAGATAAGCAAATAAATGATTAGCAGGGGCTAACC
>CAMWWJ010000056.1 GCA_947177925.1 uncultured Lachnospiraceae bacterium | reverse complement strand
CTTACGCACCGTATTTTGGTGCGTTAGTACCGCTGCGTCTTCATAGAGTGCGAACGTGCCCATAAGAGTTTTCTAACAGGAAGCTGCCCCTGCCACCGGGTATGGATATGCCTGCTCCTACGTCCTGCATTCCAATACCTTTCTAAACAATCACAATTCAACCATCACATATTCAAAAAAGCCTGCTGCGCCTGCAGCTCCTTTGGAATCTCAATGCCGGAATTTTCCAGCCGTTTCAGTATATTGGAAAGACGATGATTTTCCTGCGCCCTCTTTATCTGCCACTTTTCCATAATTTCGCCGTAAAGGGGATTGCTTTTCAACTGATCCCTGACAGCCTGTGGGAAAGGACAGTAAGTAAATAAGATTCTCCTTACCACCTTATTCATACGAGGAGAGCCTTTTCCTTCATAAAGCACCCAGATAATATAGTCGTTTACAAACATTTCCTTAAAACTGTTCCGTGCTTTGGTAAGGGCAGTTTTGATTTTCTCCTTGGCATCCGGAGACAATTCGTTGTTTTTCCGATAAAACTGTACATAATCAAAGTATTCGCTGGTAAGAGAAGGATCTGACAAATCGTTCCATCTGGCTCCCTGGGTGCGGCGGCAGATTTCCCAGCGGTATTCGCCGGTAGCCCTAAGAAGCAGGAGAGCCAACTCTTCCTGGCAAAAGGTAGGGAGAATATAGCAGGCGGGAGTACTTCTGGATTTGCCTTCTAATTCCTGCCACATAACGCCACGGTTGCCCATATTAGGCATTAAGATAATATCCGGAAGGATTTTTCTTTTTATGTTTTCCTTAGGAATGGGAAGGGAAGCATCATAAAAGAGAGCATCCCGGTAAAAAGCGGAATAGTCAATTTTTTGTATTTGTATGAGGGAAGCCGCTATTTTTTCCGGAGTTGCCAAAATGGATTCTAAGGAAGAAAGCACAGTATGCTCGGAAAAAACCGGTGTAAAGGTAGCGATTCTTCCGGAAGTCATTTTATTGGCAAGAGTAAACATATTTCTTATTTCAAACAGAACCTTCTCATTGGTATCGGATAACAGTTCCTTTTCTTTGTTGGCATCAATTTTGCCGGAGGTTTTCATTTCATGAACATAGCCCACATAATCCACATCAAACTCATTTCGGCGTGGTTCTTTATTGCCCTGATGAATTTCATTTAGCCAGTCAAATATAGTGTATACGTGATATTTCTTGTTCCCGGTATAAGAATCCGCAATGGAATATAAAAAGGAGGCATTTTCGGCGCCAGCCAGTTCCTCATCCACATATCCAAATTTGAGAAACATTTTCAATATGGTAGGAACGTTTTTATCACGGGTGCTTGCCTGAAATGCAAGGGTGTATATTTCATAAAACAGCGAAGTGATTTCCCTGCGCAAGGCCCGTAGCTCATCAGTAGTGGCGCTTTTGTCCATGTGCTTTTTATAAGCGGAAATAGCCCGTTTAAAGGAGAGGCTGGTTTCATCGCTGCAATTGGCATACTTTAAAATGGTATCTAAGGAATTCTGCAGGGAAGCATCATTTAAGGAAGCAGAGGCCGTAACACCTGTTGCTAATTCTTCTTCAATGTTTTCAAGAGTGTTTTTGTATTCCTGTACCCGTGCCTGATAAAGTTCCTTGTTGAAGGAAGGAATGCTTTCTATATGGATCAGGATAGTAGAAATAGTAGCGGATAAGGACATGGCATCAATGCCGTCCCGCATGACACGGAACAAAAGATTTGTATATAAATCAAATAAGTCCATGCCGTTTTTATTCATTAAAAGGAAAGAGAGATTCGAGCGGTATTCCGCCATTTCGCTGCAGGCTCCCAGTAACGTATGGAAATCTTCACAAAAGTGCAGAAGATAACCGGCATTTAAGTTGGGATATTGAAAAAAGGCAGTGGCAGCAGGACCTGAAAGCATAGCGGTGGATTCTTCATAATAAACACTCAGCCATTCCGGAATGTCATCCTCTAAATGGAACGGTTTCACCTCCAAAAGTCCGGGAAGAGCTTTTACAGGTACGGCATATTTACTGCAAAGGTTTTTATATTCTTCATAGCTTTTTGATAAATAGGAATACATGTTGTTGCATTCGTATTGAAAGAAGACTTCTTCATCCAGGGCAGAACAAATCTGCTTCACAGAGCTTCTCAAAAGTGATATGGTAAGTGTTTCGTCTTCGGTCAAAAAGGCGGCAAGCTCCTTTTGGGCATGAAAGACATGGGTGGAGAGAACCGTATCCTCTACTGTAATATAGGTACAGCTATGCACCATAGTACTCAGATCCACGGCACCTAGCACATCATCTTTGGATAATGAGATTTCACCACAGGCACAGACCATCCTTACCTTTCCGCTGATGATTCGGCTTATGGTAGTGATGGCAGCTCCTTTTTTATAAATAATAGTTCCTTTTTTGATTGAAATATTTGGCATAATGTTTCCTCTATTCCTTGTAGGTTTTGTTTTTAATGTTCATACGAAAAGAACAAATATAGTATAGCATATTCCATGAAAAAAATCTCAATAATAATGTGATAATATTGGTTTTTACTGTACTTTTTATAAATTTATGCTAAAATAAATAGAAAGTGATTAGTGTGTCATATTTTAACTTATCAGACTGGTTTTTGGGAGGGTACAGCATGGACAATGTAAAAGAGAGCAGAGAGGAAATCATCGAGAAATTCAAGCCTACCATCGAATACCTGATTCGGTATATTCCGTGGCTTGAGAAACAGACTGGACAGACGGTATCTCATTCTTATAAAGGAGAGGGAGAAGTAAAGCAGAGCTTTTCCATTCCGGTGTATGACGGGACCCTGCTGTCATTTATCAATGATGTTTCCATGACCAATTATATGGATAAAAATTATCAGTACGTATATACAAGGAACCGCTTGAAAACCTTTGAGGATGAATGGAGGGCGATTGACAGAGCTGATATTATGCATATGGGAGTTTTGTGCGGCATTATGTCCCGCTATGTGCTTGGAGGAATGACCAAATCCATTTACTGGAAAAATGGAGTGGAATATGAGATTTTTCTCAGGGTATTGAAAAAGACAAGAGAAATCATTGAATTTTGGGACAAACCAATTGTAATGGAAGGCGAGGAAAGTATCTTGAATGAGGCAGTAGAGCCGGTCTATGGGGAAGCAGCAGAGCAGCCGGAAATGGCAGCCAAACCGATTGATGGGGAAGCGTTGAATTCGTCTGTAACCGGGCTGGAAGAGGATGAAGAAGAGCTGTCCTTAGAGGAAATCCGCCGCATTTTGGAGGCTGAATAAGAGGATAAGAAAATGGGTGATAAATCAATACAAAAAAAGCAATACATATTAGCCAGGGCAAAAGAAGTTTTTGCCAAAAAGGGATTTAAGAGTGTTACCATGCAGGATATTATAGATGCCTGTCAAATCAGCCGGGGAGGTCTTTATTTATATTTTGGAAGTACAAAAGAAATCTTTCTGGAAGTATTAAGGCTGGAAGGTGAAGAGGCGGATGATACTTTTTCCCAGGCCATGACGGAGGATAGTACTGGAGCAGACATTCTTGCCTTATTCTTAAAGGAACAAAAAAAAGAAATTCTGAATAAAGGAGAAAATCTGACCGTTGCCATATATGAATTCTTCTTTACTAATCAGATACCCAAAAAGGAAAATCAGGTGCGTATTCAATTTAACAGCGCAGTGAAGATTATCCAGCAGTTGATTATAGATGGAGTGGAAACGGGAGAATTTATTTGTGATGACCCATTAGGGGCTGCCAGAAATATGATGTATGTGCTGGAAGGTCTAAAGGTTTGTGCCCGGACAATGGGAATTACGGAAGAGACGGTAAACAGGGAAATACTTTATATGATGAAAGGATTGGTTAGCGAGAGCTAACCAATCCTTTTTATAAACAGTCTGGTCATTTTTTTCAATTCAAGAACCTGTTCTCTGGATAAGCCTTCTTTTGAAAAGCATCCCTTTTCCAGAAGCCTTGTATATTCTTCGGGAGAAGGTAAGGACAGAGAAATCAAAAGATTTTTTAACTGTTCCGGTGTAGGAGAGTGCTCTCCTGACAGCTTCTTCTTTTTCAACCTTGTAATTAGTTTTTTGTATAAATGAGAAATCATTGGTACGTAATCTCCCTTGGAGAAGGATATCCGGATTTTAAGCAGTACAAACAATTGTAGAAGCAGCTTAAGCAGGAGCGGAATCAACAGCAGGGCGGCTGCCAGTAAAAGGATGGGACCGGCAATCAGATCGGTGCTGCTTAAAAAGGAATCCCATCTATTTGGTTCGGTTTCTACGGTAGTATTGTTTGCAGTGATATTTGGGGTTCCCGATATGGAAAACAGCCCTGAGAACACATCCCAGAAATCGGAATAAGTGTTGTCTGCTTCGGAAGAGGGAGGAGTAACTTCCACGGGAATCCAACCAAAGCCTTCCTTGTAAACTTCTACCCAGGCATGGGCATTTCCGTCTGTTATTTCCGCTTTGATGACACCTGTCCTGCCAAGGGGGCTTTCTCCCTGTAGATAATCTTCGTATCTTTCCTCAATAGCCTGGGCATTAGCCATATCCTGAAAGGTAATCACATAACCTTCCACATATCTGGCAGGATATCCATAGGAACGAAAGAGCATTGTGGCAGCTGATGCAAAATGAGCACAATAGCCCTGCTTCTGGTGCATTAAAAAGTAACTAATAAAATCTTCGTTCATAGGTGTTGTGCCGGGATTCATGGAATAGATATAATTCTCGTTAAAATAATCCTGAATCAACAATATTTGATCTTCTAAAAGCTCTACCGTTCCGATTTCATACCGGATCTTTTCTAAAGAAGGTTCTAAGGAAGAGGGAATGCTCTTGTAGTAAATCTGGCTGTTCATATCATAGATTTCACAATAGGATTCTTCCTGTTTGTCTGCATTCAGAGGAAAGGAAGAAGACAATTCCGGGATTGCGGTTTCGCTGAAGCTTCCGGTTAAAAGTCCGGCATTTACAGGAGGATAATAGGAAACCTCCAAGGTGCTGCCTACAGGAAGGGAGCCAGAAAAAATACTTTGTTCTGTCTGATATTGACCGGATATGCTGTTAGTGTAATAAGGCAGATACAAATAATCCACACCGGCATCTAAATTTTCAATTTTCATCCGTCCTTTCAAATTATTGCCGGAATGTTCAAATAAATAAGCAAGCCTTTTTCCTTCGATACCAGCACTGTATTCTAAAAATTCCGGATAGTCACTTCCAAACATTTTCCTGACGGAGTCTTCCAGATGAGCAGGAGGGAGCCATTCGCTTCCTGTATAATCGGCACCTGTAAAGGCTTTTAAATAAATAGTATCATAGCTGTAAGGAGCAAAAGTAATCCTTAAATCAGGCTGGTAATCCGGACGGACGGCGCTGACGCCTCCAAGCTTACCGCCGCTGATGCCGCCAGTGGCAGAATAGCGGTCAAAAAAGCCTGATAAGCCAGACTGGACAAAAATCTTCAAATATTCATCGGTTTTTGCCTTCAGGCCGTTGGAAACAGTCTGCTGGGCATCATGATTGGTCAACAGGGAATAAGAAGCTATGATGAATAAGGCGGATAAAAGCCCCAGGCGGGTGGCAGTTTCCAAGAGGATAGTACCATTTGCCCTGTAGTTGTGCAGTGTGTAGGAGCTTTCTTTCAGCTTTTTTTTCGTAACCTGAAAAAAGACTCTTTTTTTCTTTTTTAATGGGAGGTCATGGTGCTGGCTTCGCCCCAATATGCCAACTACTACATAAGAAGACAGTATAAAGAACAGAAACGGAATATCCGGATACTTTTCTATGTATATGGCAAGCTGTAAAAAAGGAAATGTCAGCGCCAACGTAAGAAACAGGCTCATATAAGTGGAAATAGCGATGTTCAAAAGCAGGGCGAGAAAAAAGCCTACAAATATGGAGGCAACGGTTACGGCAAGATACTGGTCGCCAAAGCCCACTGTTACTTCCCTGCTTAAGGATAAGTTGAAATAGGAGCTGTATTCTTCAAATAAAACAGAAATAAAGGATTGAAACCCACTGTTGGCAATGACACGGCATTGGATGATGGAATAGGTAAATATCACAAAAAGAACAGGATATACCGTATTGAATATGACTGCATTATAGTGTAAAAATGCCAGAATAAAGGAAAGCAGCAAAAGTACCGCCATTACAAGGGCAGCATTATACGGAACGGAAAAGGCCGAAAGAAGCCCTCCTATTGTCCCCCAGGTGGCGCAAAAGACAAGCACTGCCTTTACTGTACAAAGCACAGCCATATTTGGAGTAAAGAAAGCAGGCTCTGCAGGAAAGGAAAAGCCATATAAAGTTTCATCAGATATAGTGTTTTTCTTGGTTTTAGGAAAGAACATCTTCGACTCCTTTGTGGGTAATATGCAATAAAGTTCCTTGGTTTAACTGAGACTTTTCATAAATGGTCCTGCCCAGATTTTCCACCTGATAGGTGCTTTCATAAAAAAGCTGGGAAAAGGCAAGGAGGAACTCATCCTTATTTCTAACGAAGAAGGTGGAAAAGTCGCTTCTTTTTATGGAATAGCAGCTTAGGAAAAAGCTTTCTCCGGCCATAAGCAGTTCGTTTCCCAGCATAAAGGCGTAATCAATGGTTTTGTCTAATAGATCAAAGTCTTTCAGATCGGATGAAAGCACGTCCGGAGAATAAAGCTCTGCCAGCAGAAAAAAGCGGTTAGAGGTAGTCGCCTCATTTTCCTTTACCATAAGGCTGTCCGATTTGGCGGAAAGCTTCCAATGGATTTTCTGCAGTCTGTCACCTGGCCGGTATTCCCGCACATCCGTTACGTTGGAGGAGACATTTCCCTTTAAAGAAGTTTCTTCATATTCATCAAAGCCTTCTCCGTAAATCTTGTTGTGATAAGAAACCTCCCCGGTGGCTGTGGGCATGATCTGGACCTCTGTCTGGGCATTGCAGGATCTGGAATAACGGAATAACTGCAAAAAGTCATAGGTGGTGATTTCCAACAGCTTTGTCTGATAACATCCGGATTTTTTGTAGGTAATGGGAAAGGCGTTGACAGAATGCTTTTTGGCATAAGCAGGAAGTACCACCTTTTCCAACTGCTGTTTCGGATAGAAGCAGCAAAAGCTGTGGAGGGTAACTTCAAAATGGGTAAAGGGAATATGGGATTCATTTTCAATGGTAACAAAAAGGGGGAGTGTGGCGGGTTTGTCCGCAATATATGCTTTGGAAGCAAGGGAAACAGTTATATGCTTAAAACCATAGCTGCACGCAAAATAAGAAATCACAGGAAGGAAGCAGAGCAGCAAAAACAGTACAAGGAAAAAAGATTGTCTGTAGTATATGGTAAAAAGCAATGTGACAACCGCAAGCATGATATAAGAAATCCAGTTTTGTATCAGTCTTTTCATAGAATCACCCAAAATCCCTTATTTGGAAAGCTTAGGAACGGGAACCTGTCCCAAAAGGCTTTCTATTACGTCATAATCGCTTAGTCCCTCTGCCTTTGCCTTTGTGCTTAACATAAGGCGGTGATTGGCAACGCTGTAAAAAACAGACAAAATATCATCAGGCGCTAAAAAGTCCCGATTGTTGTAGAAGGCATAGGCCTTTGCAAGCTTTAAGATGGCAATGCTTCCTCTGGGGCTGATGCCCTGGGACAGATAGTCGGTGTTTCTTGTTTTCTCCACAAGATCCACGATGTATGTATAAAGGCAGTCATCCACGAACACCTGCTCTGTCTGTTCCTGCATGGCAAGCAGTTCGTCAATGGTAAGAACCGGATTTACGGAACTTAACTGTTCTGACGATTTTCCCATCAGGATTTCTGCTGCGCTTGCCCGGTCGGGATAGCCGATGCTTAAGCGCACAAAGAAGCGGTCAAGCTGGGAATCCGGAAGCTTCTGGGTGCCGGAGGCGCCAATGGGATTTTGTGTGGCAATAACAAAAAAGGGATTGGGAAGGTCAGAGGTCTTTCCGTCTACCGTAACCTTTCTTTCTTCCATGACCTCTAACAGAGCGGACTGGGTCTTTGGAGAAGTACGGTTGATTTCATCTGCCAGAAACAGATTACAGAAAATAGCACCTGTCATAAAATGAAACTCCCCGGTATTCTTGTCATACATCTGAAAGCCCAGAATGTCGCTGGGCAGCACATCCGGAGTAAACTGCATTCTTTTATAATCCATGGAAAGTGTCCTGGATAGAGCAACCGCAAGGGTAGTCTTTCCTACACCGGGAATATCCTCCAATAAAATGTGCCCCTTTGCCAACAGGGTACAGAGGACCATATCGATAACGGTATCCTTTCCTCTTAGTACTTTTTTGATTTCCGCTTTTACGGACTCTAATGAACGATTCAAAGAACAAGCCTCCTTAAAGTATGTATTTTTTTTATTTTAGCATTCCGTTTGCGAGGTGTAAATAACTATTTGCTTATGTGACTGGAAAAGAGATGGATTTTTTGATAATATGTGGTATATTCTATCCATAGCAAATTATTGGAAACTGTGGGGAAATATTATAATCTAATCCTGTAGTTCATAAGTGGATGGAGGAGCGGAAAAATGTTTCATAAGAAAATCAAACGGAAAGAATATGATGTGGAAAACCAAAAGCCGGTAATCCGTTGCAGCATATGTACCGGAGAACAGGTGGCAGGCTTTAAAAATATCCACACCGGAAAATTTGAAGAAATCATGCTGATAAATGGAGAAAAGGACCTGGAGACATTCATGGCAATGTATGGCTTAAGCGCCGTTGCCAAAGAATATTGAGCAAAATAGAAACAGGCAGGATGCGGGTTTAGAAACCGCATAGCATAGGCATACAGGGAGACACTATACATAAAAACAGCCTTTTTAGGAGGAAGTGTATATGTCAAACAGATTAAAAAACGAAAAGTCCCCATATTTATTACAGCACGGGGACAATCCGGTAGACTGGTATCCCTGGTGTGAAGAAGCATTTGAAAGAGCAGAGAGAGAGGACAAGCCGGTATTCTTAAGTATCGGTTATTCCACCTGCCACTGGTGCCATGTGATGGCGCATGAATCCTTTGAGGATGAGGAAATTGCAAAGCTGCTCAACCGGGAGTTTGTCTGTATCAAGGTTGACAGGGAGGAACGGCCGGATATTGATGCGGTCTATATGGCTGTCTGCCAGGCGATTACAGGCTCTGGCGGATGGCCTCTTACGGTTATCATGACACCGGGGCAGAAGCCCTTCTTTGCCGGAACTTATTTTCCAAAACAGCATCGCTACGGACAGCCGGGACTTATGGATATCTTAAAGAGGGTTACGGACTTATGGAAGAACGAGAGAGACGAATTGCGGATCACCGGAGCCGAGATTACGGCTGCAGTCAGTGAAAGAAAGCTTTCCGGCAGAAAAGAACCGGAAAAAGAGATATTGAAAAAAGCATATGACCAGTTTAAGCGGCAGTTTGATGAAAAATGGGGCGGTTTTGGCAGCGCACCTAAGTTTCCAACACCCCACAATCTATTATTTCTGATGGAGTATTCCAGGATGGAAGATGTTCCGGAAGCAGGAAGGATGGCAGAGAGAACCTTGGATGCAATGGCCAGAGGCGGAATTCATGATCATATCGGCGGCGGATTTTCCAGGTATTCCACCGATGAAAAATGGCTCATTCCCCATTTTGAAAAAATGCTGTATGATAATGCGCTGCTTATTCTGGCTTATCTGAAAGCCTATCAGATTACCGGAAAGGAAGAATATGGACAAATTGTGTGTGCTACGGCAGATTATATTCTTAGGGAGCTGACAGATGCACAGGGTGGCTTTTACTGTGGGCAGGATGCGGACAGCGATGGTGTGGAGGGAAAATATTACGGCTTAACCCGGGAAGAAGTGCTGTCCGTTCTGGGAAAAGAGGACGGAACGGAATTTTGCCGCCTGTATGGAATTACCCAAAGAGGAAACTTTGAGGGAAAGAGTATTCCTAACCGGATCGGGCAGGCGGGTAGGGGCTGGCAGGCAGATGATGTGCGGCTTAAGAAACTGTATGACTATCGAAGGAAACGCACGAAGCTTCATAAGGATAAGAAATGCCTGCTTTCCTGGAATGCATGGACCATTCTGGCCCTTGCCCGGGCAGGGTGGATTCTCTCGGAAGAACGTTATTTTCATGGGGCGCTTAAGGCAAAGGAATTTATAGAAGAGCATATGAAGGATAAGAAGGGGTGTCTGTATCTGCGTTTTTGTGATGGGGAAGCTGCTCATGAAGGACAGCTTGAGGATTATGGGGTTTATGCGCTGGCAATGCTTGAACTGTACCGTATTACTTTCCAGGCAGAATATCTGAAGGAAGCCATCTGGCTGGCAAGGCAGATGACAGAGCTTTTTGAGGATGAAAAAGGCGGATACTATATGACCGCCAAAGATGCAGGAAAGCTCATATTACGTCCAAAGGAAGCCTATGACGGAGCCATTCCTTCCGGAAACTCCGTAGCGGCAATGGTTCTGCAGGAGCTTGCGGCACTGACAGGAGAAGTACGGTGGCAGGAGGCAGCCTGGAGACAGTTTGGGTTTCTGGCAAATGAGATAGACGAATACCCTGCCGGATATAGCTTTGCCCTCCTTGCAATGACAAAAGCTTTTTCCAAACGAAAAGAGCTGATATGTGCTGTAAACGGCAAGGTGCCAATGGAACTGACAGAATATCTGAAAGAGAAGCCCCGGGATGGACTGTATGTGTTAGTGAAGACCGTCGAAAATGCGGAGATTCTTTCAGAATGTGCACCCTTTACGGAAAATTATCCCATTCCGGAAAGGGGGGCAGTTTATTATTTGTGTGAAAACGGGGCCTGTAGGGCGCCGGTAACGGATTTTGAGAGCCTTTTCATAATCAACAGAGAGTTCTAATGATTCTTTAACAGAACCATATATGGAGAAAGAACAATGGAGAAAGATTTGACAAGAGGAAACGTGATAAGGACCATGCTGCTTTTTGCTGCTCCTATGATTTTAGGAAATCTGCTTCAGCAATGCTATAACATAGCGGACAGCCTGATTGTAGGACGTTTTTTAGGACCGGATGCCCTGGCAGCGGTAGGCTCTGCTTATACGCTGATGACTTTTTTAACTTCTGTGCTGATTGGTTTGTGCATGGGAAGCGGTTCCTTGTTTTCCTTTTATTTTGGAAAAAATCAGGAAGAAAGCTTTCAAAAGGCAAATAAATCCGCATTTTTATTTATCTGCCTGATTACGATTCTTTTAAATGGAGCGGCATTTTTGGGAATTGATCTGATTCTAAAGCTTTTAAAGGTTCCCCAATCGGTTTATGGAATTATGCGGGAATATGTATGGATTATTTTTGCCGGAATTTTTTTCGTGTTCCTATATAATTATTTTGCTTATTTGCTAAGGGCTGTAGGCAATTCTCTTACACCGTTATATTTTCTGGCGGCGGCAGCAGTGCTTAACATACTTCTTGATTTGTTGTTTGTGGCGGTTTTTTCATGGGGCATAAAGGGGGCGGCTGTAGCTACCGTACTGGCACAGGCGATTTCAGGTGTTGGAATCGGGCTTTATACTATGTTGCGTCATCCAAAGCTGAGACCTGTGGGCGGGCGGTTCGCCATCAGTGGAAATTCCTTATGGGAAGTGGTACGGTTTTCTGTAGCTGCCTGCATCCAGCAGTCTGTTATGAATTTTGGAATCCTGATGATACAGGGGCTGGTAAACAGTTTTGGAAATGCGGTAATGGCGGCCTTTGCGGCAGCAGTTAAAATCGACACGCTGGCTTATATGCCTGCCCAGGAGTTTGCCAATGCCTATTCCTTGTTCATCTCTCAAAATCATGGTGCCAATAAAACAGAAAGGCTAAAGCAGGGAACAAAATGGGCCATTGGAGTATCCTGTCTGTTTTGTGTAATCGTATCCATTTTTGTTTACATAACATCTCCGTGGCTGATGGGAGCCTTTCTTCCAAAAGGAGAGCTGGAAATTATAGCCATAGGAACCGGATATCTGCGGATTGAAGGGGCCTGCTATTGTGGTATCGGTTTATTATTTTTGCTGTATGGTTATTTCCGGGGAATGGGCAGACCGGAAATGTCCATTGTGCTTACGGTAATTTCCCTGGGCATGAGAGTGCTGTTAGCTTACGTACTGGCGCCCGTACCCCAAATCGGTGTATACGGAATCTGGTGGGCAATCCCCATTGGCTGGCTTTTGGCGGATGTGGCAGGCTGTATTTCATTGAAAAGGAGCATGAAAGTTTGAACAATAAGCGGAAATACGGAAAAGGGATTATTTCCCGTTATTTGCCAGCTTTAATGCCCATTTTATCAAGGGTTGCGGAATCTTAAAATCAAACTCAGTAATATTTGTAGCTATTAAGTCTATAATATATAAAAAAGATTGATTTTTGACTGAGTATATGATAAACTTCTAACTAAACAAATTAATGTGATAGTGAAATGTTATATGCTCAGTTATTGAATTTGGATAACTGAGGTGGTATAATATAGATAAAGAAAAGAAAGGAAAAGAGGTGGATATTATGTCAACGATAAAACCTATACAAGCAACACCTGAATTAAGTGGTAAGGATGCTATAAAGCTATTGCTTCAGACAAATACCAAACCTACAGAAAGAGCAATGAAAAAAAATCATATGTTGCATAGTGTCCTTACTGATATACGAAAACCATGAGTTATTTGACGGAAAGCGATATTATAAAGATTTAAAACAATGTGAGACTATTATCAATCAATGAAGTAGATGATGTCTCACATTATTTATTTGATAGCCATATAGCTGAGTATAATGATTTTTTAAAAATTGCTAATAAGTTTTACGATTTAAATATAAGTAAAACCTTTTTGCTTTTACATAGAAAAACAAATGAATTATTGGCATATATGACGTTTTCGGCAGATTCAATTAAATTGACGAATGAAGAAAAAGAGTTACACGATATAAGCAAAGTTCCATATGCCTCAATACCTGCGCTAAAAGTAGGAAAGCTGGCAGTGAATAAAGAAGTATCAGACGAAGTAAAAAGAAAAGGATATGGTTTATTTATGCTTGATATGGCTAGGGCATTTGCTTTTGATATGAATGAGATGGGAATAGCATGTAGGTTTATTACTGTAGATGCAGATATTGAATATGAACCAAATACCCCCAAATTTTATCAGAAAAATGGGTTTATTGAAAATCTGAGCAATAAGCGAAAAAATGCAAAGCATACAATAAGTATGAGGAAAGATATTTTTGAAAATGAATAAGGCATATCGGATGTAAAAGTCTGGTATGACTTATTTTTTTACAGTTTTACACCGTGTACAATAATTGAAAAAAATACAAGAAAAAGCATTTTCTAATTTGAAAACGGTTACAAGGGGATTCTTTTGATGTTTGTAACGGGAGAATGAGTTGGTGAAGTGGTTTCCTTAAGACATGAAGATTTTGAAAAGAATATCTGCACAAGCT
>CAMWWJ010000055.1 GCA_947177925.1 uncultured Lachnospiraceae bacterium | reverse complement strand
CGGGCTATTTTAATTCAGTATTCTTCCAGCAGGAGGAATTTCCTATAATATAAAATAATCCGGCTTTGCCAGACTGAATATCAGATAGCAAATAGTAACTACTACCATACAATAACGGAACAGCGGAAAGCTTTCCTTATAGATGGAAATCAAAATACCGGTAAGCAGCAGGGCAAGCACTGCCAGAGTCCACAATACCAGTACACGCAGAAAAGTCAGATAGTAGGCTGCAATATACAAAATCATCCGCATAGCGCTGGAAGCAATCATAATATAGGTACATGCGGAAAAAATAGTCAGGATAATTTTCAAAAGCATATTTTCCTGAAACCGCTCCACACAAATCAGCACTATTCCTAAATTGATGAGGCATACGAAAAGCAGCTGAAAGAATCCTTCTCTTGCATAGCCTGCATAAGTGTAGCCGGAAGGCAGTTCCATATTTCCTACAAATAAGTATAAAATCTGTATTATACTGAATATAAGATAAATAACAGTCAGCAAAGAAGTAAAGGTAATAGCAATTAACGGTTCTAAAGTTCTCTTATCGCTGCAGGTCTCCTGAAGCTGTTTTTTGGAAAACCATACAAGCAGACCATAAGAACCAAAAATTCCCAGCAAGATTGTAATTACCATTCCTATTGGGTTCGTAGGTAATACAATATCCTGAAATAAATTCTGAAAAATTGAGCGGAAAACTGCATCTGCGCTTGCAAGAAGAGCGCATACCACCATAAGCAGAGGAATAGCAATCAGAATTCCAAACCAAATATATTTTCCTTTGCTGTCTTTTCCCGAAACATTTTCCTTTTCCATTCTATAATAGGAAAAACCCTTAGGCAAATAATGAAGACAGGAAATCGTGCCGAAAAAGGCAGAAATTATGGAAGCAGCCTGTTTTCCAAAATGCCATTCCCTGTCTTCATAAAAGTGATGAATTAAAAAACCAAATAATAACAATAGAATTCCCACATAATTGAAAAATATCAGCACATTGCTGGATGTAAGAAAATTGGAAATACCCAGCAAACAGGAGGCTCCTATATAAAACCAGGCATCTTTTTTTAAGGAAATTTCTAACTTTTTCATGCAGCTGATAAAATAGGCAAAGGTTCCAGCCGTAAAAACCGGCATAGTAATGCCCGAAGTATTTTTGTACAGGCAAAAGCAGTAAAAAATACCATACAGAATACTGATTATGCCAAAAAATTCAAAATGAACCAGAATTTCTTTTACCGTATTGTTTTCACCTGCCAATAATCCTTCTTTTTCCTCTTTCTTGATAGCTGTTTCCATCTGCGGTACAGATATGTTAGGATAGTTATTTTCATTCATAATACATTCCTCTCTCATATTCTCTTTACTCTTTTTGGACTTCCTCATCCGGCACATATTGAAGAATGTCTCCCGGCTGGCAGTCTAACGCCTTACAAATGGAATCCAAAGTCGTAAGTCTTACTGCTTTTGCCTTGTTATTTTTCAAAATAGACAGATTTGCCAGCGTAATATCAATTTCTCCTGCCAGCTCTGTCAGCCCTACCTTGCGTTTTGCCATAACTACATCTAAGTTTATCACAATTGCCATTCTTCCATCCTCCTATATTGTTAAGTCATTCTCAAGTTTATAGGTGACGGCTTTATCGAAGACCTCTGACAATACTTTGCTAAACAGTCCTGCAATCAGAAAAACCAGAATTACCACCAATACAGCCGGTGTAACATAGAGAAACAGGCGGATTGCGGTAATCACTGCAATACAAAAGCTATAAGTGCCCATCTTCCTCAGGCTTACTACATTTTCCTTTACAAAGCAGTCATGGTTCAACACTGTCCGAAACATTTTCCGCAACTCTCCGATAATGAGTATGGCAAATATTCCTGATAAAAAAAATAAAATCACAAGCTGCACATAATATTCCCGGAAATAAGAATTTATCTGTCCGTACAGCTTAAAGGTAAAAGGCAGGGAAATACATACTGGTATCCCTAAAAAATACATGGCATCTAAAAGTAATTTTGTAATCTTTGTTATTTTACTGTTCATGAAAGGATCCTCTCTTTTTTATTTACCACAATATACCACCATACAAATCGAAAGTCAATATAAATTTATCGTAAATCAATAAAAATTTATTCTTTTTCGATTTTTCTCTATTTCGTAAAGCCGTAAAGTGACCGTAAAGTGACGTAAAGTGAAATTACCCGAAAATCAAATATGGACTTCCAAATTACAATGAAAGTAAAAAGAAAAAGACCAAATACCGTATCCATTACGGTCATTCAGCCTTTTTCTTATTTTTTCCTTATTCTTCCCAAAACAGCTCATCCAGCGTTTTTCCCAGAACTTTACAAATTGCCCTGCATAGATTGATCGTTGGATTATAATCACCCTTTTCAATGGCACTGATGGTCTGTCTAGATACGCCCACCCTTTCTGCCAGATCCTGCTGAGACAAGTCCAGAACTACCCGAGCAGATTTCATTTTCAAATTCTTCATATCTACTCATCCTTTCCATCCTTGCAGATTCTCTTTAAGAGCATAGTCAGGTATATAATGATAAATAATAAGCCGCAAAAAAGATTTGTACTGTAATATGTTAATTTTCCATTCCGGATAACCATATCCTTGAAAATCCAGAATCCGCCAACGATAAAATTCATAACTGAAATTACCGCAAATAAAATCATCAACCTCTTCTTATTTTCATTCAGCGCAAAATAACCCTCATTCCATATACAGTATACAACACAAACACCGATTCCTATTATGCTGCTTATCAGAATAAGCACTTCAAATTCCGCAAACAACGGCATCTCTGCCAGCTCCATACAAGTAAACAGTAGATTACAAATCAACATGGAAAAAAAGCCATATTGAAATCCTTTTCCTCTTACAAGCTCCTGACGCTCATCAAATTTACACTTTACATTTTTATCAGTCTTGGTCAGTGCTAAAAACAGGATTGTAAATAAAACACCAGCAATAAGGCCACAGAAAACTGCAATACCCTTCATATTGACTGTTTTTATTAATTTTATTTGATACTGCCACTCCCAGCTTCCATTTGATTCAAAGTCCTCATACATTTCTGTGTTCTCAAACTCTCTATCCAAAAGAAACTGCTCATAGACCTGGGAATTTGACAAATAATAAAATTCTACGGCATATACTGCTTCCTCTAATTGCAGGCTAACAGAATCCGCTTCACAGCTTTCTGCGGTAACTGCAAATACTTCCTTTCCCTGTTTATCCGATACAATTAATCCTGTGATAAATCCAGGTCTTTCTAGTTTCCATTTCGCAGAAATGATATAAGTTCCAGCTTTGGGAACCTGCAAATCAAATGCATATTTTTCAGGCTCCGCTACCCCATTTACCACAGATATATTTTGGGTTGCACTGGTATCCACAACAGCATCCTGCATATCATTTGCCTTAAGAAAAAATACAATAACAATCAACAACGCCATGAAACTTATTATTACTGTATATCTTTGATTCTTCATACCAATTTCTCCCTGTTTACAATAACTATTTGTTCATGAAGAAATTTATAATCGTAGGAGCATATGCCATAAGAAATAATACAATGCATGGAATATAGTAAAGTATCATACCTTTACTGGAAAGTGCGCTGCCTGCCATTTCTTTTTTGCTCATTTCCATATGATCGGTATTTAAATGGAATTCACTTTTGTTTACTATAAAAAGAATAACTCCTACAATACAGCATACCATCAAAAATCCCATCCAACCCAAATACAAGGCCATAGCCATCATTCCTTCTCCTGTTATTTCTGTCATTTCAGGCCCTGCTGCGGATAATGCTTCAAGATACATTTGTGATAAATATACACTGATAACCGATGAGGACAGGTTAACAATCATATGAAATAATATAGTATACCTTATTTTTCCGGTCTTAATATAAATAAAGGCCCAAAACATTCCAAGACCGGTTGCAAAAAAGAACTGTGAAAAGTTTCCATGAAACAATCCAAACATAAGACCGGACATAAGAATGGCTGCAAATTCTCCATGATTTACAATCCGGTCAATCAGTAACTTTCTAAAAATCAACTCTTCAAATATAGGCGCCAGTATTCCGACTGTAAGAATCCGGATAAAAGCATCGGAAGATAACATCAGGTTTCCAAGCTGATTCACATCTCCCATATCTGCACCAAATGGAAGCGTAAGCCCAAAGTGCAAAATATTCCCTATTATCATACCTGCCCCACATATACCGGCTCCAATGAACACACATACAATTAATTTTCCAAATCCTATATTGTGCTTTTCAAGCTTAGCAGCAGGTACCTTCTTGGACAATATAAAGATTAGAGGAAAACCAATGATATCTACCGAAAAAATAATAAGCAGCAATTGGAACAGGGACATATTTTCTTCTATCCATTGTGGTGCCGCAACCGACAGAACTCCCGATGTCAGCAACTGTACCGCTATTACTGCAACCGCAAAAACTGCATACCGCCATCCCATTTTTCCTGCAATCTCTTTTAAATGATTTTTTGCTTCTGTACTATTTGTTTCCATCTTGTTTCCTTCTTTCTTTCGTTTTCGAAATTTGTTCTTGGCAACAAGATATCACTTCAACAGCATTTTGTCAAATATATTTTACATTTTGCCATTCACTATAAGGTTTCCTCCTCTATCTCATCCAGAAACCTCCGCAACTTTTCCGCTGCTTCCTCAATCTTTGCTTTATCACGGCTGTCGAGCACCTTTTCAAATTCCGTAACCGCATAATCAATCTGGCCTCTCATGGCGCCAAAGGATTCTTCATACAGCCTTTCGCCACGAAATAACAATCTCTTATTTGCCTCTTCGTCTCTTGGAAGAATCTTTAAATAGCTTAGCTCTTCAAATCTTTTTTCAATTTCTTCCTTTGTCATGCTGCAATCTTCTTTTTGTATAATTAATTTCTTTTCCTCTCCAGTGGATACTACCTTTACTACCACCTCTAAAATGGAATTCACATCATATGTATAGGTTACTTCAATGCTTTCCTCTCCTTCCTTTGCCTTTGGAACAGAAACATTGATTTCTCCTAAATATAAGTTATTTTTTGCAAAGCGGCTCTCTCCCTGAAGAACCTTTACCCGAATAGCCGTCTGATCGTCTTTGGCAGTATACAATGTTTCCTGCCTGCTTACAGGTATTACCGTATTTCTTTCAATAATCGGACAAAAATGCCCACCCTCTTTTGTATCCTTATCCAGGCTGATGGCAACCTCTGTTCCAAGTGTAAAAGGGCATACATCTGTCAAAACCACTTCCTTGATCATCTCATTCCGTTCCTTCATGGCACCCTGCATAGCAGCGCCAAGGGCAACCACCTCATCCGGATTCAATGAAACATTTGGCAGCTTTCCAAACAGCTTTCCTACAAATTTCCGGATAATGGGCAGCTTGGTTGCACCTCCCACTAGAATGACCTCATCAATCTGGGAAAGCTTTATGCCTGCATCCTTTAGGCTTCTTTCTATTGGTTTTTGAATCTTTTCCAACAGGGGGAGACATTCTATTCGATATTTTTCCAGTGATATGGAAGCTTCCATCTCTTCTCCATCTATATTGCACTGCATTGTGGAGGTATTTCCTTTGGAAAATCCCAGCTTGCACAATTCAGCCTGCCTTCTGATATGCGCAAGGGTTTTATCTGACAGATTGCTTTCTGACAGATTTTTTTCTTTTATAAACATATCATACAAAACCCTGGTAAAATCCTCGCCGCCTAAATAGTTATCTCCTGCAACGGCACGCACTTCCATAATGTTATGATACAGCTCTAAAATGGAAACATCAAAGGTTCCGCCACCTAAATCAAACACCAGAAAACGGGTATTTGCTTCCCTTTGCCTGATTCCATAAGAAATCGCGGCAGCGGTAGGCTCATTGATGATTCTTTCCACCTTCAAACCGGCTAACTCTCCCGCCTTTTTAGTTGCCTTTCTCTGTTGGTCATTAAAATATGCCGGCACACTGATTACTGCTTCTTCCACTGATTGATTCAAGTAAACCTCTGCATCCTCTTTTAATCCACGCAAAATAAAGGAGGCAATTTCCTCTGCCCGGTATTTTTTTCCCTTAAGAATAAACTCCTTGTTTGTTCCCATGCTTCTTTTAAATACGTCTACCGTATCACATCCATACTTGATTTGTCTTTCCTTTGCAGTTTTCCCTATGTATATTGTATGTTCATCATCCATGCTCACTACAGAGGGAGTCAGGTTCTCTCCTAATCGGTTTGGTATGATTTTTGCTTCTCCGTTCTCATAATAAGAAATCAAGCTGTTTGTTGTTCCTAAATCAATTCCTACTATCATCTATTATCTCCCCGTCTATCTCATTTCATTTTCTTATAAAGCCGTTCATATGCCATAATATAATCCAAATCTCCCCCATCCAATTCCATAAGCCTTACATAACAAGCCAATGCTTCTTCAAATCTTCCGGTTATTTCCAAAACCATTGCCTTTACAAACAGGGCATCTATGCATTGGCAAAAACTGCAATCCCTGCACCTTTTACATGTCAATGCGCTTTGCGCATATTCCATTGCTTTTTCATAATGATCCCTTGCCAATTCTGCAAGCGCTAAGGAACTATCTCTTTTGGCAATGTATTCTGGAGAATCCAGAACCATCTCTTTTGCTTCTTTTTCCATGCTACATATATGACCCTTCAGGCTTTTATCATATATCTTTCGGCTCTTTTTTCCCCTTAAAGCAAAATAACACTTTAAATATATGATTCTCTTGGGTTCGCCTGCTTTTGTTCTACGAATCCTCCGCAGCATCTTTTTATATTCCCGTTTTGCCTGAAATATTTTTTTCATGGTCAGATACAGATAAATATCCATTATCCTTGCATTATAGTCTCTTTCAGCCATGTCCTGCACAAGAAAAATATCCCCAAATTCTTTCTGTATGATTTGTTCTGCATCATCTATCCTTTTCATATGTAACAGGCACCTTACCATATCTTTTAACATATGAACCCGATATTGCTCACCAAATCTTCCATATTGTGTATATTCGGCAAGAGCTTGTTCATATTGCCCCATGACCATATAAAGCTCCCCTAATTTTTTCCTGTCAAAGGGATCCTGTACCTGAATTATGCACCGATTATAAAGCTCAATTGCCTTATCCCACTTCTGAAGCCTCCTGCAACACTGTATATAACAACGATACTGCCAGGCACTTGGCTCTTTTTCATTTTTTTCAAGGCCCTCCCTAAAATATTCCATTGCCTTTTCATCCTGTTCTTCCCACATATAAATATTGGCTAACAGGCAGTAAGTGTTTCCATTGTTCGAATCTAACTGTATGCTTTTTTCATAATCCTGCTTTGCTTCCCCATACTTTTTCAGACCCTCATAGCACCATCCTCTGCTTAAGTATATAAAGGCATTTGGCGCAATGTTTAACTGTTTCGTATAATAAGCAATTGCATTTTTATATTCCTTCTTATCTTCATAGACTTCTCCAATCCATCCGTTTATTTTTTCATGCCCCGGCTCTTCTTCCAATGCCTGCAAAAAACATGTGAGCGCATTCTCAAAGTCCTTTTCAATCCAGTAGATATTTCCCTTAAAAATAATGCCTCTTACAAAATGTGGATTGACTTTCAATGCTTTATCAAGATAAAACTTCGCCTCTTCATTCTGTTCTTTATGAACATATATTCTTCCTATTTCAAAATATAATCTGTGCACGATTGCCTGTTCAAAATCTTTTGCCGCTTCTGCTCTTATACTTAAATCAAGTAATGTTTTTAAGGCTTTTTCCTGATTGCCCTTAGCGCCCTCTATCATTGCTTCCCACATCACGATGCTGTCACTTTCAGCTCCGTTTTCTTTTACATAATTTAAGACTTCCAATGCCTCATCATATTTTTCCATCAGGTAAAAGCAATACGTCTTTTTAATATAATAACTTAGATTATTGGGGGAAATCTCAATACAATAGTTCCACTCCCTTAAGGAATCCAAATAATAACCACGCTCATAAAATGTTTCTGCCCGAAATCCGTATGCTACCGGAGAGCTTCTGTCATATTCCAATATTTTGTCACAGATTTTTAAAACATCATCATATCTTTTCCGGACAAAGTAGATTCTCGCCTTTTCCTCATAAACATCTATTGTCTGTATTCCCGTTGCAAGCGCCCGCTCCAGATATTCATCTGCCTCTTCATATTTTTTCAGGCCTGCCAATGCCTGTGCTGTGCAATGATATGCTGCGCTTAACCGTTTAATTGCTTTTTCCCTTTTTTCTGTTCCGTCCTCTTCTAATTTCTCCGTTTCACTTACCCACTGCTTTAAATAAAGCAAAGATTTTTCATATTCCTGCATGTACATATAATTACAGCCTATTAAATGTACATGTTCCAATTGGTTCTCTTCATCGGGAACCATATCTAAAAGAATCTTTAAAGATTGTTTGAACTTACTTTGCTGATAGTAAGTCCTCGCCAACTCAATAGCATTTTCCAGATCATGAGGATTTTCTTTCCACCTTTCATAATAAAAGCTTTCTAATTTTTCTACACAGTTAAATATTTCCTGTCCCAGATAATCATTTTTATGAATATCATAGGCTTCATCATAATATTTTTTAGCTTCTTTGTATTCCTTTTGCTCAAAACAGATATTTCCTAAAGCCACTTTCGCATTATAATGATCTGGGAAAAGCTTTAGTATATTTTGGTAGGCCGCCTTTGCCTTATCATATTCTTTCTTTACTAAATAGAGATCTGCCTCAGCACGAAGCACCTCTATATCCTCCGGCAGTTTTTCTTTTATGATTCCCATTAATTCCTCTGCTTCTTCAATTTCCTCCTTCATCAGTAAATACCGTATACGCAGTACATCCACATAGGGGTGATAAATCTTTAATTCTTCCAGTCCGGAAAATTTTTGCTCCGCCTCTTCTGTATTTCCTTCCACTAATAAATGATACAGCTCATAGCACTTACTGAAAAATTGGTCATAATCACTGCCACCTATGGACTCTGTATATTGTATATCTATAAATTCCTTATGCTCAATACTTTCAATAACTCCCTGATCAATATAATTGGCAGGAAACTTCTCATAAAGCTCCTCCTTATATTCTCTTAACAAAAACCTGTCATCCAACAGCTTCCATATTTCCTGAGACAGATAATTATGAGACATAAAGTATTTCAGCAGTTCATCCCGAACCTCTGTTTTTGTTTCTAAAGAAAAGCAGATATCCTGCTCTAAAAGCTCTTTCCATTTTTCTACATTTCCTCGAAGCCTTATATCCTGATATAAGACGTCTACATTTTTCATCCATAGTCCTATAGGAGTGTTCTGCCCTTCTTCCTCTTTTATTACATCAGGCTCATTATCCTTCTCTGTTCTGTCAGCTTCCGCCATAGCCTGTTCATATGCCCTGCGAAGCTCCATGAACCCCTGCTGGTCTTCCTCTGGATTTACCAATACTAACTTTTTCCGATAAGCGTCGCGAATTATGCTTTTATCCTTTGTTTCTTCAATGTCCAATATCTTCCAGATATTCATTCACCTTTTTCCTCTCTAATTTAAATTTCCTGTTTAAGCAATAATAATTTTAACATAATATGGTTTATTTGCAAACCTTACACTAGCCAAGGGAAAGAGTTTTTAGTATAATAATAGCTGTTAGCAAACAACTGTATATTTCTCAGGAGAAAGTGTCAATTTGTTGTATCTATGCTATACGACAGATTCCAGCTTACTCTTTACGAACACTGCGGGGAGTATTATATGGATTTTATAAGAAAAATGATTCCGGACGACTTGAAAAAAGTAATGAAAATCTGGTATGATGGCAATTTGGAAGCCCATGATTTTATTCCAAAGGATTATTGGGACAGAAATTTTTCCTATGTTTCCAGAGCCATTTTGGAAGTGGATACCTTTGTTTATGAGATAGACGGGAAGGTGGTAGGCTTTATCGGTATGGATGAGGGCTATCTTGCCGGGCTTTTTGTGGAAAAGGATTATCGTGGCATCGGAATCGGTTCCAGACTTTTAAATTATATCAAAGAGGACTATGATTTTTTTACTCTTCATGTATTTGAAAACAATTATGGAGCATACCGGTTTTACGAGGGGCAGGGGCTTCTTAAAAAGTCGGAGGAAGTAAACGAGGATTTAGGCGAAGTAGAATATTTAATGTACTATCGCAAGAAGAAAAAGGAACATGAAATATGAAAACAAGAGATGAAAAAGTGCTTGTCCTGGATATCGACGGCACGCTGACCAATTCCCAAAAAGAAATAACGGAAAATACAAAGCGGGGAATCATAGATATTATGAAAAGAGGGCATAAGGTCATTCTGGCTTCCGGCCGTCCCACACCCGGAATGAGGCGCTACGCAAAAGAACTGGAGCTGGAAAAATATGGCGGTTACCTGCTTTCCTTTAATGGAGGAAGAATCATAAACTGCCGTTCAGGGGAAATCGTATACCAGAAGACCCTGCCGGCTTCTGTGATACCGGGACTTTACCGGTATGCAAGGGCAAACGACATGGGCATTGTCACCTATCTGGGGGACAACATTATTCTTGGCACCAGAACAGATAAATACATTGAACTGGAATCCCGTATCAATGGAATGCCTATCAAAAAAGTGACGGATTTCCCCAAATATGTGGATTTTGACGTGAATAAGTGCCTTATGACCGCACCTCCTGAAATTGCTGAAAATTATGAAAAAGAATTGCAGGAAATGTATGGGGACATTTTAAGTATTTACCGTTCAGAGCCATTTTTTATTGAGATTATGCCTAAGAATGTGGATAAAGCAGCTTCCCTGGACCGTATGCTAAGCTCTGTGGGGCTTACAAGAGAAAATGCTATCTGCTGCGGGGATGGATTTAATGACATGACCATGATTGAATATGCCGGCATTGGGGTAGCAATGGCTAACGCACAGGACAAGGTAAAGGAAGCGGCTGATTTTATTACGAAATCTAATGACGAAGATGGTATTGTGACTGTCATTGACAAATTTATAGTAGACTGATTTTATCTGGTTGGAAAATTACTAAATAATTCTCATCTGTATATGGATATATAACGAATTTGCATATGAATATATAATGATAGAAAATAAAGCCTATATAAAAACGGAAACTGATTGGTTTCGCTGTGTTTTTATATAGGCTTTTTCTATTTTCATATATTCTTCTAAAAAAGATATACTAAAAATATATATTTCATTATATATCAAATCTGAAAAAAGAGGTTATCCCTATGACATCAAAAGCATCCAGGTTTAAACATTTTCTTTTATCGGTGACAGTTGCCTATATATGTGCTTCTATCCTACATTTTACTTATGACCTTTTGGGAAGATTTTTTCCATTAGCCGGGCTTATGCCTGTCAGTGAAAGTATCTGGGAGCATTTAAAGCTTGTTTTTTATCCTACATGCATTGTTTTTCTGTATCCCTGGAATAAATGGATAAAAAAGATTTCCATAAAAAACCGGGTGATTATGACAGCACTGGCAGTCATCATCGGGAAGCTTTTTGTTGCCACAGGATATTATGGATTAAAGTATGGTTTTACTATAGAAGGGATTGTTTCCGACTGTCTTCTATTGCTGGCTTCCCTTATGCTTGGTCTTTATCATGGGTTATCCATAAAAAAATTTTTTTTTCCTATATGGATATTCCGGCTATGCCTTCTTTATTTAGCAACTGATGTCCTTTTATTTTATGTGTTTTCTTTCTGGATTCCGGATCTGCCAATTTTTCAGCCTCCGGTTTTTTAATAAGCTCTTCCCCAGTAAACCATCTTAGTCGCCGGTTTGCCACAGCAAACGCACTTATCGGAAATCGTCTCCTGTTCAAATGGCATACAGCGGCTTGTAGCGCCGGTCTGCTCTTTAATCAGGTCTTCACATGCCTGGTCGCCGCACCACATTGCTTTAATAAAGCCCGATTTTTCTTCCACGTTTCTTGCAAATTCCTCCATGGTTACGGCAGTGGAGATATGGGAGTCCCTGTGTGCTCTTGCTCTTTCCAGCATTTCTGACTGCATTTTTTCCAGTACTTCCGTAATCTTTCCTTCCAGCTCATCCAAGGCTACTTCCATTTTTTCTCTTGTATCACGACGAACCAAAATGCATTTATTTGCCTGAATATCCTTTGGACCGATTTCCACGCGGACCGGAATACCTCTCATTTCCTGTTCAGAGAATTTCCATCCCGGACTCTTTTCCGTATCATCCACTTTTACACGGAAGTTAGCAGAAAGTAACTGTTTTAATTCTGCTGCCTTTTCCAAAACCCCTTCCTTATGCTGCATGATTGGAATAATCATGACCTGGGTAGGAGCAATTTTAGGTGGAAGTACCAGACCGGAATCATCTCCATGAACCATAATAATGCCGCCAATCAGTCTGGTGGATGCTCCCCATGAGGTCTGATGTACATATTGCAGCTTGTTGTCCTTATCAGTGTATTGGATGCCAAATGCCTTTGCAAATCCATCTCCAAAGTTATGGCTTGTGCCGGATTGAAGCGCCTTTCCGTCGTGCATTAAAGCTTCTATTGTATAGGTAGCTTCTGCTCCTGCAAATTTTTCCTTATCGGTCTTGCGCCCTTTTATAACAGGGATTGCAAGCACCTGTTCACAGAAATCCGCATATACGTTTAACATTTGAATGGTTCTTGCTTCAGCATCTTCAGCAGTAGCATGGGCGGTATGCCCTTCCTGCCATAAAAATTCCCTGGAACGGAGGAATGGTCTTGTTTCTTTTTCCCAGCGTACAACGCTGCACCATTGATTGTATACCTTTGGCAAATCCCTGTAAGATTGAATTTCATTTTTATAAAAATCACAGAAAAGTGTTTCGGAAGTAGGTCTTACGCAAAGTCTTTCCTGCAGTGGATTCATTCCTCCATGGGTAACCCATGCTACCTCAGGCGCAAAGCCTTCTACGTGATCCTTTTCTTTTTGTAACAGGCTTTCCGGAATGAACATTGGTAAGTATACGTTTTCCACTCCTGTTTCCTTGAACATGGCATCCATCTGGGATTGGATCAATTCCCAGATTGCATAGCCTGCAGGCTTAAAGACCATACAGCCCTTTACGCTTGTGTAATCAATCAATTCCGCTTTTTTCACAACATCTGTGTACCATTGGGCAAAGTCCTCTTCCATAGAGGTGATTGCTTCTACTAGTTTTTTGTTATCAGCCATTTTCTTGTCTCCTTTTATAATGATTTATTTTTTGCATAATAAAAACCCTAAGCCGAAAAATCAGCTTAGGGCGAATCTTGTCCGTGTTACCACCTAATTTCAGTATAAAACTGCACTCATCCGGTACAAGACATATCTTATACCGCCTTCCCTGTAACGGTGGAAATCCGTTGAAGCCTACTGTTTCCATGCCAATACATACATTCGGCATTTAAGTTCGGTTCACAGCTTAGAGACCGGTTCTATATTTTTCCATAAAGCCTTTCACCTGCCGGCTTCTCTCTGAAATGTTCCAAATATATACTATTTCTCTTCATTGCATTTTTGTTATTTATGTTTAATAT
>CAMWWJ010000054.1 GCA_947177925.1 uncultured Lachnospiraceae bacterium | reverse complement strand
CCTCACTTTTAACTAAATGATTGATAGAAGGATAATTCTTCACTTGGGTATTATTTAATTGATTATTAATATATTGTGTGCGATTTTCGGTTGACGTTTTTCCCGTTGTCGGGTTCTCCGCTTTCCGAAAATCAGACAATGGTGCAACCGGAGTTTCATGAATCTCTATCGCTATATTTCCAAACTTGCCACACTCGCCTCTCTCCTGGGTTCTTGAAATATATCCAAGTTCTTCTAAGTGTTTCAGGCTGGATTGTATGGAACTTTTTCCATCAGGTATAATCTTACTCAGCCCCGATATGGTAAACACCCAATTATCTGGCAGGGAAAGCAGTGTAACCACCATCCCTCTATCACGCAGACTTAATGAATGATTTTTTAAAATATCCTTATAAACATTCACATACTGCCCCTGTGTCTTGTTCTTAAATACCGGCATAATCAATTGCCTCCTCTCTTATGATTGTGTCAATCAGGAAGCTGTGATATAGTAAATGTGCAAGTGATACATCACAGCTTCTGATGTGTTGCTGACCTTTCTCTTGCTAGGGAAAGGTCTTTTTTGCCTTAGCATGCAATCGAAATCTCCAATGAAGTTTTCGATTGCTAAGCTTCTTTTGCCATACCATAACAGTTTTCCTCGTAGAATTTTCGGTTTACTTTGCCGGATAAAACAATAAGATTCGGATTAAGCGCAAGCATCCGCTCATTGAGCTGTTTAATTATCTTGTAGCCTTGTGCTCTGCTTACACCCCAATCCTCACAGACTTCTGTAACATCTACATACATCTTTTTATTCATAGGCTAATTCCCCCTTTCCTCACTTCAATGTCTTTTGAAAACATTTGCAGTTATTCTATGTGTACATTTTTGTACTTGTTTAATTATGGTACAATATCTTTTTTGTTTCGTCAAGTACTTTTTTGTACTTTTATTCTATTTGGTATTAACTTTTCTGTTCACTTTTTCCTTTATTCGTGGTACAATAATGCTATTAAGCAAAAAGTGCTTATCGTAAAGGAGATTTTTATATGACTCTTGGAGATAAAATTAGAAAATATCGAACACTAAAGGGTCTGACACAGGCACAGCTTGGCTCAATGGTCAAACTGACCGGAGACCGCATACGTCAGTATGAAAATGATGTAAGAAAGCCAAAGGATGGGAAACTGTTTGAGATTGCAGACGCTCTTGATGTAAATCCTTCTACACTCGCTGAACCGAATTTTGATGATCCCACCAGTGTAATGCATGTGCTCTTTGAATTGGAAGATATTTATGGATTGCATTTTGAAAAAGTCGGTGAAAACTATCAACTAGCCTTTTCAAAAGGAGAATATGAAAATGCCAACTGGATTATAGATGGAATTGCCGCATGGGTAAAAAAACGAAACAAATTGCAACCAGATATTAATGACTCTGATAGTACCATTACTGATAAGAAAAATGATTATATTCGCTGGAAAGCAAGGTATCCATATAATTTTGCAGAAGAGATTACCAACAATTTTGCATTGGTTCAAAAGTTTAATGAAGAAGCCTCTTCTCTGCTACCTTCTGACAGACAACCGATTACTCGGTTCTCCGAATTCTATCGCACTTTGCTTTCATTGGAAGATGCCAGAATTAAGTTCACTTTGTCTGTTGATGAAATTATGAGTAGACGAAATGCCGCATTTTATATTGATTTAGATTACATTCTGAACAGTTCAAATGAAATCAAGAAACTATATATGGAATTTAGACAATGCTGGTATGATATGAAAGATATTGGAATTGAAATACATGAATCACCGGTTCCTGTAAATGGAGATATGAATATAGCACTATATTCCGATAATATGCAGCTTATTACATTGTTCCATGCACATATGCGCCACTTAGAAGAAAAGAAGTCACTTATGTATGACGAGGAAATGTATAAGGCTGAGATTGAGGATACATTGCAGATATTCAATGTTCCTATAAAAGAATATATATAAATATGCTCTATCACTACTTCAACTACAATACATAGAAGATGATATAAAATAAATTAACTAAAGGAGAAAACTAATGTCAGAACAAACAATACAAGATGGATTATACTCCATTCCAGTACGACTTGATAAATATATTTGCAGAAGCCTTGGTGCTACAACAATCAAGGACCTTGTAAAATCCAAAGAAATTTCCGGATTAACACTAAAAGAATGCCATAACATAAAAGCAAACAAACCAGATGTTCTTGTTTTAAACAAAAACAAAGAAATAGTCATTTTTATGGAAATGAAACAGCCCTCTGAATTTAATTCGGAACAATTAAAAAGAGTTGCTAAATATCAAGAACTGCTAGTAGCTAAGCAAACAAAAGCCAAAATCTATATAATCTCCGATGGTGATACATTTATTTGGTTCAATCCCCAAACAGAAGAACATATTTTAGATGAAGCTGGTAATCCAGTTTTAAGGAAAATCAACCCCAAAGATCTCACTCAAGAACAAAACAAAGAATTGGCGGAATTTATAGATGATGTATGCTACTGCATTGATGATACAAATAATCAACTTATTCCAAAGGATTATATTGATCCCACTCCACTCGCCAAGAAAACTGCGAAGATTTTACAAAATATGTCCTTATCATCTGCTAAGAATTCGCTTTATACATTTGTGGAAATGTTTACTTTTAAATTTTTATCAGATATCGGAGTATTAAAAGGAATTTATTGTTTTGATAATGTTTATGATATTTATAAAACACACTCTGATAAGGATGCGTTTAAACAATATCTAACAACAGTTAGAGAACAATTATTAGTTCTTTTTCCTGTAGCAGAAGACAATACAACCATCATTAATGGTCGATTATTTCATACTCAAGTAGATGAAATGGGAAACCCCATTATTATTGATAGTGCTGCTGATTGTTTCGGGAGGTTATTAGACTGTTTCAAGGAATATGAAGATGAACATGGTAAATTCTTATATATTAACAAAGACTTCAAATCAAAACTCTTTGAAACATTTATGAAAAACAGCTCTGATAAAGACGGAATGGGACAATTCTTTACACCTTTAAAAGTTGTACAAGAAATGGTCAGAATGGTGGATATAAGAGAAGGTATGAAGATATGTGACCCTGCATGTGGTGTAGGTAAATTTTTGCTCGAAGCATCCTCTAGAATATCTAATCCATTTTATTTTGAAAATGGTGTATTTAAGTATTCAATCGACTTATATGGAATGGAAAAAAGAATGGAAGATAATAATGATGATTTAACTACAATCCTTGCTAAATCAAATTTACTTATTTTCTATTCTGATTTATTCAAGAACAACAGCGATGACACAAGCAGAATCCAAAAATTATCAAATGAGTTGCTTAGCTCCGTAATAAAATCAAGCCATTCGACCTTAGGCACATTGGAAAAACTTGTTCCAGAAACCTATGACTTAATTTTAGCAAACCCACCTTACTATCAAAGTGCAGTAATTACTGAAGCTAGTAAAACCATTAAACTTGAAAATTCCGAAACTAAGGCATATACAACCGGCGGACGTGGAATAGAAGCATTATTCACCGAATGGATTATCAAATCTTTGAAAAAAGGCGGAGAAGCTAACATTATTCTTCCAGATGGAATCTTTACGAATATTGCCAATGATAAATTAAAAAAATTGATACTTGATTCTTGCTATATAGAGAGTATTATCTCATTACCTGTTGGAACTTTTTTTAACACTCCTAAGAAAACATTTATTCTTACTGTTCATAAAAAAAATGATAATGAACTAAATATTGCCCAGCCATATCCAATATTCACTTATTTATGCAGTACAATTGGTGAAACTATGGACAGCTATCGATTCGACATCGAAGAAAGTGATCTACGCGATGCTGTTGACTTATATACTCTATACAAAACAAATAAAACACATTCTGTTGTTTTAAATACTGTTAACAAAAATCCTAGAGCAAAATTAATACCTATCAATCATTTTAATAAAGATAATAATTGGGATATTAATATTTGTTGGAGCAATGAGGAAAAGGAAGCTTTAGGCATTAAGAAAAAAGATAACCTAATGTCTCTGAATGAATTTAATACTTTTGTAGACGAATTAATCGAGGATATAAAGAACTATCAGGAGGCAATAAAATGTCTAGAAGATTAGAACAGCTTAAGTTTTCTGAAATATGTGAAAATCTTTCAAGAGGCAAGAGTATATATACAAAAACATATTGCAGAAATAATCATGGAGCATATCCAGTCTATTCTGCAACTAATAATGCCCCCCTTGGCAATATAAACACTTATGACTATAATGGAAGATTCCTAACCATTTCAATAAATGGTCTTGCTGGAAAAATAACAATATTTGATGAAAAATTTTCAACAAATGCAGACAGAGTTGTCATGCTTCCAAAAGAGGGAATATCTATTGATTACATACGTCATGTTGCAGAGCCCATTTTGAGGAATTCAGTTAAAGGAAGAAAAGGAGATTTGGGAAAAAACGAATTCACAAAGTTAACTCCTACAATGATTCTCAATACTTATGTTCCTATTCCTTTGAATGATGATAATTCATTTAATTATGAACGGCAATGTGAACTAGCCTCTATTTATAACAATATTGAACAACAAAAAAAAATCCTATTAGATAAACTGGATATACTATCAGATATATCTGTTCTAATTGATAAAAAAGATGGCGTATCCTTTAAAAAAGTATTGCCTAGTGAACTTTTCATTCCCAAAAATGGAAACAGCAAATATACAAAAGAATACTGCAAAAATCATAAGGGCAATATCCCACTATTTTCAGGAAATACAGATGGTATGTTTGATAAAATAGATTCATATGATTATGATGGTGAATACCTAACATGGGCTAAAGATGGCTTAGCTGGCTATATGATGATTCATAGTGGTAAATTTGCACTAACTGGTCATAGAGGTATTTTAATTCCAACTGATATTTGCCAAAATATCAATCTAAAATATATAAAGTATGTTCTAGAACCGCTGTTTAGAGCTCATAAAAAAGGGCGTGAGGGAGATTTAGGAAAAAACGAATACACAACGTTAAACTCGGATATGATTAAAAAAATGACTGAAACGATTCCTATCCCCATAAAAGATGACGGTTCCTTTGACATTAAAATGCAGAAAGAACTTGCAAGCAAATATGAGCAGATTGACGAAATTAAAACAGAACTTGCACAACGTATTATTTCTCTGACAGATATTACTATCAATTAATAGAAAGAGTTCTTCAGACATAATATATTGGAGCAGAAGCTAAAACAACTGACCAAAACTGCAAGCATTTTGCAAGCATGCAAAACGGGAAGCCACATAAATACTTGCTTCCCGCTGTTTTTACCCTACTCGAACTCAATCGTAGCCGGCGGCTTCCCGGTACAATCATACAACACCCGGTTAACCCCCTTCACCTCATTCACAATCCTGCTGGTCACCTTCCCCAGCACCTCCCACGGCAGCTCTGCACTTTCCGCAGTCATAAAGTCACTGGTCGTAACCGCCCGAAGGGCAACCGCATAGTCATAAGTCCTCTCATCACCCATACATCCCACAGAGCGCATATTCGTAAGAGCTGCAAAATACTGCCCGATTTCCTTATCAAGCCCTGCCTTCGCAATTTCCTCCCGGTAAATGGCATCGGCATCCTGCACAATCCTTATCTTTTCTGCTGTAACCTCTCCAATAATACGAATGGCAAGCCCCGGTCCCGGGAACGGCTGTCTGAATACCAGGTGCTCTGGTATGCCAAGCTCCAGTCCGGCCTTACGCACCTCATCCTTAAAGAGAAGGCGGAGAGGCTCGATGATTTCCTTGAAATCCACACAATCCGGCAGGCCGCCTACATTATGATGGGACTTGATTACTGCACTTTTTCCAAGGCCGCTTTCAATTACATCCGGATAGATGGTTCCCTGTACCAGAAAATCCACCGCACCGATTTTCTTTGCTTCTTCTTCAAATACACGAATAAATTCCTCTCCGATTATCTTCCGCTTTGTTTCCGGCTCTTCTACACCGGCTAATTTATCATAAAATCTCTGCTGCACATTTACACGGATAAAGTTTAAGTCATAAGCACCTTCCGGTCCGAATACCGCTTCTACCTCATCCCCTTCATTTTTACGAAGCAGACCATGATCCACAAACACACAGGTAAGCTGCTTGCCCACAGCTTTTGCCAGAAGCACTGCTGCCACGGAAGAATCCACACCGCCGGATAAAGCACAGAGCACCTTACCGTTTCCAACTTTTTCCCGAATAGCCTGAATGGTAGTTTCCACAAAGGAATCCATTTTCCAGTCCCCTGCACAATGGCACACTTCAAACAAGAAGTTGGAAAGCATTTTCGTACCTTCCTTTGTATGTACTACCTCCGGATGGAATTGTACGCAATACAAACCCTTTTCTACATTTTCTGCCGCAGCTACCGGACATACCTCTGTATGGGCCTTAATGGAAAAGCCCGGTGCCGGTTTGGAAATATAATCCGTATGGCTCATCCAGCAGATGGTCTTCTGGGAAATGCCGCCAAACATTTTTCCGCTTGTATCCACATTTACTTCTGTTTTTCCGTATTCACGGACAGGAGCCGTGGAAACCTCTCCTCCAAGTGTATACATCATCAACTGGGCGCCATAGCAGATTCCCAGCACTGGGATGCCCAGTTCAAATATTTCCTTAGAGCACTTGGGCGCCTCTTCGCCATATACGCTGCTTGGCCCTCCCGTAAAAATAATTCCCTTTGGATTCATTTCCTTGATCTTATCCATGCTTATATTATAAGGATGAACCTCACAATACACATTGCATTCCCTTACCCTTCTGGCAATCAACTGATTGTATTGTCCGCCAAAATCCAGTACGACAACCATCTCCTGTTTCATAGCTTCCTCCTATTCCATATTATGTGGTTTGTATTTTTATAGCTATACTTGTCTGCGGGCTTATATATGTTATATATTTCTACATATTCTTATAGATTCTTATAAATTTCTGCCCTTTTCTATCTGCCCTTCATTATAAAGGATGGGCATATATCTTGTCAAAATAATTTCCATTCCCTCATTTTGATTCCCCGGCTCTAATTCCCGCTTAATTTTCCTCATAGCTTTTCAGTCTGTCCATTGCCTGTTTTATCCGTATCAATCTTCGGACAAAACTGCTCCAGCGGACATTTCTCACAATGAGCCTTTCTGGACGTACAGATTGCCCTGCCATGATAGATCAACTGAAAGTTAATCCGAATCCAATGCTCCTCAGGCAGCACCTTTTGAAGCTCTTCTTCTACCTGAAGGGGATTCTTCCCTTTTGCCCATCCAAGCCTTCTGGCAATACGGAAGACATGAGTATCCACCGTAATTCCCGGAATTCCATGGGCATCTGACAAAAACAGATTTGCGGTTTTCCTTCCCACGCCTGCCAGAGTAAGTAGCTTTTCCATCGTATCCGGCACCTGACCGTTATATTGTTCTACAATCTGCTGACAGCAAAGCTTGCTATTTTTTGCTTTATTTTTATACAGGCCGATAGAGTGGATATAGCTTTCAATTTCCTCAACCGGAGCTTCTGCCATATCCCCTACATCCACATACCTCTGAAACAGTGCCGGGAGCACCTCATCCACCTGCTTGTCCGTACTTTGGGCGCTTAGCATAATGGCAATCAGAAGCTGCCAGTCCTGTTGATGGTAAAATCCTTCCTTTGTAGTGCCGTAAATTTCATCCAGCTTCCTTAATACTTCCTGCACGTTATTCTTGTGTATCTGAGTCAATTTTATCTGTTCCTTTCTCATGCTTCCTTACATGCAAATTTTTTGCAATATGCAATCCATACAGGCCGTCTGCAGTAATTTACTATGGTTAGTTTAAACTAACTCTTTGTCCTTCTTCCGGTAAACATACTGCCATCTTCCCTGCTTATACCGGAACAGGAAACATGCTGCCCGGAAAATCCAGTCAATCACCATGGCAATCCACACACCCATAAGCCCCATATGAAAATATCCGCAAAGCAGATAAGCGCTTCCAATCCGGAATACCCACATGGAAACCGCCGAAATAATTGTGGGATAAATCACGTCTCCTGCTGCACGCAGCATATTGGTTATGGAAAAGGACGGCGCCCAGAAAAACATAGCCATAATGGCATGAAAACGGACTACCTGAGCGGTAAGGGGGGCACTTTCCGCCGTTAAATGATACAGGTTCAAAATATGATCCACTCCAAAGATAATCCCGATGGACAATACCCACATTGCCCCGTAAATAATAAAAATCAGCTTCTTCGTATAATATTTTACCTGCTCCATCTCTCCGGCACCTACACAGTAGGAAGCGATGGAAAGAATGGCATAGTTAATAGCCATACCGGGCAGAACATTGAACATGGCCACTGTTCCCGCTACTGCATTGGCGGCTATGGCATAAGTACCCAGGGTGGAAACCAGACTGAGCACCAGTATTTTTCCAAGCTGGAACAGACTGTTCTCCAATCCGTTTGGAAGCCCTACATACAAAATCTTTTTGATGATGTCCGGCTTCATTCTCCACGTTATATGTCCGTTAAAATGAATTTCCCTTTTTTTCTGAAACAATAGCAGCATTCCCACTATGGCTGCTGCCGTTCTGGAAAGAGTGGTGGAAATGGCCGCTCCTTTTACTCCCATTGGAATTACATAAATCAGCAGATAATTTCCCCCGATATTAAGTGCATTCATCATAAGAGAAATCAACATGGTTATCATTGCCTTATTCACCGACCGGAAAATTGCTGCTGTTGCATTATACACAGACAGGGGCACAATGGAAAGCGCCGTAATGATCAGATAGATTTTGGCATTTCCGTATACATCCGGTTCGATTTTCCCAAAAACATATTTGAGTATTAAATCATGTACGCCAAGAAAAATCAACATTACCACCATGGAAGACAGAAATGAAAACAACACCAGCTGCCAGGCAGCATCACAGGCTCTTTCCTTGTTTTTCTGTCCAAGAAAATGTCCTGCCACAACTGCTCCGCCTGTAGCCAGTGCCGTAAATATGTTAATAATAAGTACATTTACCGTGTCTACCAGGGATACTCCGGAGACTGCTGCTTCCCCCACCCTGGATATCATCATTACATCCACCATTCCTACCAGCATGATCAGAACCTGCTCGATAATCAGTGGAATGATCAGTTTTACTAAGTCCTTATTCGTATAAAGCATTTTTATCCCTTGTTCCTGTTTCTATTTGTAAATTAACATGAAACCGGAAATTGTTATTTATTTCTAAAAATAACAATTCCGATTTTTCATCTGTATATTATTGTATCCTTAATTTTTCCCAATGTAAATAGCTTTAACAGTCATGGCTATGTAAGTATTTTTCTCTTGTTGCAAGCCCGCCTCTGATATGTCTTTCGGATTTATTCACATCCAGCACCTTTCTGGCACTCTTGGCAAGAGTGGGATTAATGGACATAAGCCTTTCGGTCACATCCTTATGGACGGTGCTTTTGCTGATGCCGAATTCCTTGGCAGTCTGCCTTACGGTGGCATTTTGTTCAATGATATAATTGGCAATGTTGATTGCTCTTTCTTCAATATATTCTTTCAAGAAAAAAATCCCCTCGAACACATTTTTTACAATGTATGAAAAAGGGAATAAGAATATGAATATAGATTTTTTTCATATCCCTAAATTTTTTCTGTTATACGAGAACCTCTTCTTTAATCATCTCTACAACCCTTCTCTGTGCTCCTTCACTATAAAAAAGCACCTCATATTCGTTTCCTTTTTCGCTGATTTTAACTTTGGGGAAAATTCCTATTTCTTTTCCTTTTTCCAAAATGACTTTTCTCCAGATACCGTCTATAAATCTCTCTTCCAGATAGCCACGGCTAATCAGCATTCTGCTAATAGCGGCGCCCGAGGTTTTTTTCATTGTTTTTTCATCACGCAGTTTATTGAGCTGGTTGGACAATTCTGTTATGGTGCATTCCGGTAAATAAACAATCCGTTCTGTCATTTCCGGTGTCAGGCGGAAGTTTTCCTTCTTCTTGTTTCTTTTTTCCGGCTTGTCAAAAAGGCTGATGGAATCGTTTCTTTCCGCTTCCTCATGAACCGGTTCAAAATAAAGCTGTTCCTTTTCTCCATTCATAAATTCTTTGATTGCCCGAATGAACTGCTGTCCGTATTTATGATACTTATTTTCCCCGATTCCGCTTACATTCAGCATTTCTTCCTTTGTAAAGGGAAGCTTTATGCACATATCAATCAACGTCTTATCCGACCCGATAATATATGGCGGCAGCGCTTCCTCCCTTGCCAAGCCTGCCCGCACTTCACGAAGCCTTTCAAACAGATCCATTCCTTTGGAGGTGAGCACATCTGAAGTCCTTTTCTTTTGGGAAGTCCTTTTCTTTTCCTGTTCTTCTGAAATCTTCATCTGAATCCTATAACTTCCCTTTAATACTTCATCTGCCTTTTCACTGCACTTTAACAGAGCATACTTATCCTCCGTTGCCTGCAGAATGCCCTTTATCAGCATTTCATTGATCACCTGCTTTAAACGGCTTTCGGAAACCTCCTTTAAGGCGCCATAATTTTGCAGCTCATCCAGCCGATAGGAAAGCAGCTTTGCCTTCCTTTCTCCCCGGAGCATTCCAACGATTACGTTAATGCCAAATCTCTGCCTCGTTTCCAATATGGCTTTGATTACCTGAATACACATATCCGTTACATCAATTTCTTCATATTCAGTAAGGCAGTTGGAACAATTTCCGCAGCCGGAATACACATTTTCCCCAAAATAGCGCAGAATATGGCTACGCAGGCATTCCTTGGTGGTGCAGTAATAGGTCATATCCCTGAGCCTTTGTACGTCCCGTTCTTTGACTGCCCTGATTTCATCCTCCTCCATGTCCCGGCGCACTTCCTTGTTATCTAACAAGAACTGGTTTATCATAACGTCCTGGGGAGAATACAGCAATACACAGTCTGCTTTTTCTCCATCCCGGCCTGCTCTTCCCGCTTCCTGATAATAGTTTTCCATGCTCTGGGGCATGTTGTAATGGACTACATATCGCACGTTGGATTTGTCAATTCCCATCCCAAAGGCATTGGTCGCCACCACTACCGGTTTGTCATCATAGATAAACGCATCCTGATTGACCTTTCTTTCCTCATTGGTCAGTCCCGCATGATATTTGGTAACTCTCACACCCTGGCTGAGCAAAAGCTCATAAACACTTTCTACATTTTTTCTGGTAGCACAATAGACTATGCCACTTTCTCCCTGGTGCTCCTTTACATAAGAAACCAGTTCTTCATCCTTTTTCTTCGGGGCTTTTACTTCAAAATATAAATTTTTCCTGTCAAATCCCGTAACCAGCACATTAGGATTTGCTAACCCCAGTACACATATAATATCTTCTTTTACATTTGTGGTAGCCGTTGCGGTAAAAGCGCTTACAATTGGTCTTTTGGAAAGCTTGGAAACCAGCTTTACAATATTCATATAGCTCGGCCTGAAATCCTGTCCCCACTGGGAAATGCAATGTGCCTCGTCCACTGTAATCATGGAAATAGGGGCATTCAGGGCAAATTCCAGAAATGAGTAGGTCTCCAGCCGTTCCGGTGCCACGTAAATAATTTTATATTGCCCCTTCCCCGCATTGGTAAGCGCCATGGAAATCTGATTTTCAGTTAGCGAGCTGTTAATATACGCCGCATGGATTCCTGCCTGATTTAAGCCGCGGACCTGATCCTTCATAAGAGAAATCAGTGGGGAGATTACCAGCGTAATCCCCGGAAGCAGCAAGGCAGGAACCTGATAGCAGATAGACTTGCCCGCTCCGGTAGGCATGATCCCCAGCACATCCTGTCCATTTAAAATGCTGTCAATCAGGCTTTCCTGCCCTTGTCTAAAGCTGTCATATCCAAAATATTTCTTTAGTACCTGGAATTTATTCATAGTGGTGCGGATTCCTTTCAAAGTTTAATAAATAGTTTTTCACAAATAAAAAGTTATCGCTATGTAGTATATATGATACTCCCCGTATAATATATGGACATCTGGATTTCTCTTAAATCTTCAACATTTGGAAGTGATAAATACCCCGAATAACTCACTTGATTATATCCATACATTTCATCAACCACTTCAAAGCCATAATTACTATATTCATCAAGAAACTCTGCAAGGGTCATTTTCTTTCCTTGAAAGTTTCCATATTGACCATTTTCGCTCAGCAAATGGATACAACAGAAATCTAAATCTACTCCTTCGATTGTGATATCTCCTTCCACTTGTTTATAAGGTTCTTTCAGTTCCACAAAACCATCTTTAAAATATAATCTTATATCTTCATCGGCCATTTCTATTTTGCATATTATCATATCGTGCAGACTAAATGGTATCGTGGATTTATAATCATATATTGTCTTCATATCAATCTTCTCTCCAGCTTTTGTTCATGTAACTAATATCTTATCACAATCCTATTTGTTTTCCTATTGCTTTTCCATAAATTCTTTTAATTGCAATTTTATTCACACTTTGCTAATATACATAAAAATAGGGATTTTTAAGCAAAAAGGACTGAAATTTTATGACGAAAAAAGAATTGGCAATTTTACAAATGGGCGAAAACCTGGATGCGCTTATGAACTTAGACCCGAGAGGATATGGTGTATGCCGGATACTTTATAATGGAAGCAGAGCCTATACCGGAAGACCGCTTACGATAAATGCTGCTGATAAACTCATTTCCGTAGTAGGAAAAGGGGATTTTATCTATATTATTACAGGCTTTATCCTGATGCCCCATAAGGCTCCTGAAATGGACGGAATGGTAAGTTCCATGCTGCTGGCCCGCTCTCTGGTGCAGGCTTTTGAAGCAAAACCGGTAATCATCTGTCCTGTTGACTGTAAGTCTGCTGTAGAAAATTGTGCTCGGGTGGTAGGGCTTCACCTTTATGAAAATCTGGTTGATGTGGAGAAGCTGCCTTTTTCCATGGGAATCATTCCTTTTTCAAAGGATGCGATTCTTGCGGAAAAACAAGCTGAGCAGATTATAAGCCAAAATAAGCTTCCCGCAGCAATTATTTCTATCGAAGCTCCCGGTGCCAATCAGGCTGGAGAATATCACAACGCAACCGGAAACAATGTAACGGAACTGGAGGCAAAGACAGATATTCTTTTTAATAAGCTTCGGGAAAAAGGGATTTTAAATATAGCGATAGGTGACTTGGGTAATGAAATCGGCATGGGTACTATTGCCGACCATATAAAAAGATATATTCCTTATGCTGATGATAAGCAATGCAGGTGTGATTGTCAAGGGGGGATTTTGGCTGCTTCAAAAGCGGATCATATTATTACCGCCACTGTATCGGATTGGGGCTGTTATGGTATGATGGCGGCTTTGGCATATTTGAAAAAGAATTTCCGTATTTTTCATAGCGGTAAACTGGAAAAAGATGTTATGGAAACTGCTGCCAGAAGCGGGCTGGTGGATATGAATGGTTCTCTGGTTCCCGGAATTGATGGATTTTCCAGCAGGATGAATGTAGATATTGTAAAGCTTATGGGGGATTGTGTCCGGTTTGGGATTGAGAATGAAGGACGGTTTGAGGAATGGTTTGAAAAGGTTTTGGAGAAGGGGTTTTATTAATATAGCTTGTTAATGGCTGTCGTCCTTGGTCCATCCAAATGCCTTCCAGCAGTTGGGTCTGGTGGTATTTCCTCAAATCATTTCCGGTGGTTTTCCATCCCATTTCATCTACTTTTTATCAGGAACATCATATTTTCCATTATTAATATTTGTATAAATCTGTTGTTTTGATGCGCCATTGGCCATATTG